>JAMPYD010000070.1 GCA_023700845.1 Elusimicrobiota bacterium
CGCGGCTGCCGCCTTCGTGGCTGGGCGCCGTGCGCAGGCGGAAGCCGCTGGCCGTGGCCATCACGTCGGTGACCGCGGTCGCCGGATCTATGCGCACGCCTGCGCGACGGCACTCCTCGATCAGCATCGCCACGATCTGCTTGGAGGACTCGTCGCAAAATAGCTGCCCGAGCTCCTTCTCGTGGTATCCGATGCCGTGCGCCTCGACCATCGCGATGAAGTCGGCGGGCCCGAAGCGGGACAGCGCGGACTTGGCGAAGTGACGGTTCTCCGAGACGAAGTTCTCCGCGCTCACCTCGCGGTTCGTGAAGTTGCAGCGCCCGCCGCCGGAGATGATCAGCTTGCCCCCGGGCTTGGCCGCGTGGTCGAGGACGGCCACCTTGCGCCCGCGCCGGGCGGCCGTCAGCGCGCACATCAGGCCCGCGCCGCCGGAGCCGAGGACCAGGGCGTCGAAGGCCCTCACGTCTTGAGCCGTTCGTTCAGGTAGGACGTCAGCTCGCCCCAGACCCGGGCCCGCTCGCCGGGGCTCATGTCCTCGAAGTGGAGGGTCAGGACCGAGTGCTTGGCGCCCGGAATCACGACCTCGCGGAAGCGCTCGCCGAAGCCGTCGCGCAAAGTGTCGAAGCGCGCCGCGCGGCACAGGGAGTCGCCCGCGAAGCGTAGGCCGAGGACGGGGATGTTCTCCTCCTTGGAGCGCTTCACCGCGTTGTCCCACTCGGCCTCGGGGATGCCCAGGGCGGAGTCGCTATAGGAGGAAGAGGGCTGGCACAGGACCGGGGCGATCAGCTCCTTGTCCATCATCAGCGACAGCGCGAAGCGCCCGGTGAAGCACATGCCGATGGCGGCCACGCCCTTGCCGCCGCGCTCGGCGAAGGCCTTGCGCGCCAGCGCGCGCAGCCAGTCGGCGGCGGGGCTCTTGCCGTGCGTGCTCAGCACGCTGAACTCCTTCCACACGCACGCCCACAGCACCGGCTTGACGCCGTAGTTCTTCATCGGCTCGCCGAACAGGAGGGGCATGTAAACCGTGAAGCCCTCGGCGGCGAGCTTGCGCCCCAGCTCGACGCACTCGGGGACCATGCCGGGCAATTCGTGGATGAGGACGACGGCGGGGCCGGTGCCGGCGCGGTACACGGGCTTGGAGACGCCGCCGGCGGTGAAGTCGAAGCGCTCGTAGCCGGGCAGGTCCATGAGCCAGTATACAACTGACGGTACCGTCAGTCGACCCCGCGGCGCGAAAAGCTATAATCATCCCCCCATGAAGACCAGCTCCCAGCTCCGCTCCGGCTACCTCGATTTCTTCGTCAAGAACGGCCACACCCTCAAGGCCTCCGCGCCGATCATCCCCCAGGGCGACGCGACCTTGATGTTCAACTCCGCCGGCATGGTGCCGTTCAAGCCCTACTACCTGGGGCTCAAGACCGACCTCAAGCGCGCGACGTCCTCCCAGAAGTGCTTCCGCACGACCGACATCGAGCGCGTCGGGACGACCTTGCGCCACATGACGTTCTTCGAGATGCTGGGAAATTTTTCGTTCGGCGACTACTTCAAGCAGGAAGCCGTGTTCTGGGCCTGGGAGTACCTGACCAAGGACGTCGGCCTGGACCCCAAGCGCCTCTACCCCACCGTGTTCAAGGAGGACGACGAGGCCGTCGAGCTGTGGCGCAAGGTCGGCGCCCCCAACGCCGCCGTCCGCCTCGGCGAGGACACCAACTTCTGGAACATGGGACCGACCGGACCGTGCGGGCCGTGCTCCGAGATCTACTACGACCTCGGCCCCGAGTTCGCGACGGGCAAGGACGACGTCGTCGGCGGCGACGGCGACCGCTACATCGAGATCTGGAACCTCGTGTTCACGGGCTTCGACCGCCAGCCCGACGGGAGCCTGAAGCCGCTGGCGCGGCCGTGCATCGACACCGGCATGGGCCTCGAGCGCCTCGCCTTCTGCGCGCAGGGCACCAAGTCCCCCTTCCACACCGACCTGTTCTCGCCGATCGTGTCTAAAGCAGCCGAGATCCTCGGAACAGACCCTCAAGATCCCAAGCACGCGCTGGGCTTCCGCGTCATCGCCGACCATGCGCGCGCCGCGACCATGCTGATGAGCGAGGGCGTCATCCCCTCGAACGTCGAGCGCGGCTACGTCCTGCGCCGCCTCGTGCGCCGCGCGGCGCGCTACGGCCAGCTGATGGGCTTCGACCGCCCGTTCCTGAACCTGCTCGTGCCCGAGGCGATCGAGATCTTCGCGCCCGGCTACCCGGAGCTGCGCGCGGCGTCCGAGCAGGTCCAGGCCGTGATGAAGACCGAGGAAGCCAAGTTCCTGGAGACCCTCCACGCCGGCGAGGCCGAGCTCGCGAAGGCGCTGCAGAAGTCGGGCAAGAACCTGTCGGGGGAGTCCGCGTTCCGCCTGTACGAGACCTTCGGCTTCCCCCTCGAGCTGACCAAGGAGATCTGCGCGTCGCAAGGCGTCGCCGTCGACGAGCCCGGCTTCAAGGCCGCCTCCGAGAAGGCCTCCGAGATCGCGCGCGCGTCGTGGAAGGGCTCGGGCGAGAACGACCTCGCGGCCATCGCCGCCGGCGCGCCGCGCACCGAGTTCGTCGGCTACGTCGCGCAGGAGTGCACGGCGACGGTCGTCGCCTCGTCCCCCGGGCTCGTCGTGCTCGACCGCACCCCGTTCTACGCCGAGGGCGGCGGCCAGGTCGGCGACACCGGCGACCTGATCGCGGCCGACGGCTCGCGCGTGCTCGCGCGCGTGGCCGACACCCAGAAGCACGGCGGCGTGTTCGTGCACCTCGTCGAGATGGGCGCGCGCCTCCTCGTCGGCACCGAGCTCCGGGCGAAGGTGGACGCCGAGCGCCGCGCGCGCATCAAGCCCCACCACACCGCGACCCACCTGATGAACGAGGCGCTCAAGCGCGTGCTCGGCGCCGGCATTCGCCAGGCCGGCTCCTACGTCGGCCCCGACAAGCTGCGCTTCGACTTCACCTACCCGAAGGCGATCACGCCCGACGAGCTCGCGAAGATCGAGACGATCGTCAACGACGAGATCAAGGCCGCGCATCCCGTCGTCGCGCAGTGCCATCCCGTCTCCCGGGTCGCCGAGTTCGGCGCGACCACCTTGCTCGGCGAGGACTACGGCGCCGAGCCCCGCTTCCTGCTCATCGGGCCCAAGGCCTGGGCGGAGCCGAAGAACCGCTTCAGCCTCGAGCTGTGCGGCGGAGTGCATGTGGACAACACCGCCGAGATCCTCGCGTTCAAGATCGTCAAGGAGTCCTCCGCGTCCTCCGGCGTGCGCCGCATCGAGGCGCTCGCGGGCAAGGCCGTCGAGGAGCACGCCGCGGCCCAGCACGCGGCCAAGGCGAAGGCGCAGGCCGACCAGCTCGCGCGACAGGACGAGCTGATCGCCGCCATCGAGGCGCTCGGCGGCAAGGCGCCGGCCAAGATCGACTCCCTCAAGCAGCTCGAGCACGTCCTCTCCCAGCTCAAGGGCGCCAAGCTCGCCGCCCAGGCCGAGGCGGGCCGCAAGACGGTCGAAGTGAAGGGCGTCAAGCTCGTCCTTCAGCGCCTCGACGGGGCGGACCCCAAGTCGCTGCGCGGCCTGTCGGACAAGATCAAGGCCGAGGTCGGCTCCGGCCTCGTGTTCCTCGCCGCGCCGGGCGAGGGCAAGCTCTCCTTCGTGCTCGCGGCCACGCCGGACATGGCGGGCAAGGGCGTGGACGCGGCGAAGATCGCCAAGGCCTTCGCCGCCGCGCACGGCGGATCGGCGGGCGGCCGCGCGGACTTCGCCCAGGGCGGGGCCGCGGACGGAGACTGGGACAAGACCGTGGAAAGCCTCACCGCGCTGCTCTAGGAGAGAACATGACCCTTTCGAACGACGTCGCCCGGCAGATCGACGAGGCCTTCGACTTCCGCGGGCACGTGACGGTGAGCTTCGTCGACGGCAGGACGCTCGAGGGCTATCTGTTCAACCGCGAGCTCGCGCCGATGAAGGGCGAGGCCTACATCGAGGTGATCCCGAAGGACTCCGACGAGAGGCTGCGCTTTCCCGCCGCGTCGGTCAAGTCCGTGGCGATCACGGGCAAAGACTTCGCCTCGCCGTTCGTGCCGCCGCAGAAGCCCTAGCGGACGTTGCGCGTGGTCTCCGAGGCGGCCAAAGCGCCTCGGGACATGCGGGAGCCGACGCCGGGACGGGCCGCGGCCTCGGTTTGCGCGCGCGCCGCGGACTCCGCGGGAGCGGACGCCGCGAGGGCCGGGGAGTCGTAACCGCCGGGAGCCGCCGCGACCGACATCGACGCGGAGGTGGTCTGATCCCCCTTGCCGTAAACCGTGAAGTTCCGCAGCTCGCCCTTGAGGGAGCGCTTCCAGGTCTTGCCCGACGTCGGATCGGCGGGCGTGTCCGTGAACGCGGCCGCGGGGCGCTGCCCGGCCTTCTCCGGAGCCTGATAGACCGCCGCGACCTCGGCCGGCGGCTCCTCGTCGAAAACGGCGAGCATGCGGTCCTCGTGAACCTTCTGCTCGACCGCCTGGGTGGGCACCTTGATCACCCGGGTCGCGTTCGGGGACTCGATGCCTTCCTGGGAGGTCTGCTTGTAGTGGCGCATCGTCTGCCACAGCGAGCCGCCGCCCGTCAGGTCCACGAAAACGGCGGCGTAGATTCCGAGCGCGACGAGGGCGTAGCCCGCGGCCGTCTCGAGCGCCTCGGAGAGGACGGTCAGCACCGGTTTCACTTTGGCGGTCATGCGCTCAGTATAAGCCCGGAGACGAGTATCCGCAAGGGGGCTTTGCCAACTTTTTACCGGGAAACAAAGGGTTTTTAGCGCGTACGGAGCAGGCGCGCCATGTCGTCGTAGCCGTTCTTCTCGGCCAGATCCGCCGCGGTCTTGCCGTCCGGGCCGCGGACGCCGGCCACGGCGCCCCGGGAGAGGAGGAGCGCGACGGTCTCCTCGTGGCCCTTCTTCGCGGCGAGCAGAAGCGGGGTGCGCCCGTCGGGATCGCGAGCCTCGAGGGCGGCGCCGCGGTCGAGCAGAAGGGCGGCCATGTCGGTCTGCCCCTTGAAGCACGCCCACATCAGCGCGTTCCAGCCGATGTCGTCGACGGCGCCGATGTTCGCGCCGGCGTCGAGCAGGGCGCCCACGCCCTTCCGGCTGCCCCAGCGCGCGGCGACGAGCAAGGCGGTGAGGCCCTTGCGGTCGCGGACCTCGAGGCGGGCGCCCCGCGCGACCAGCAGCTTCACGAGCGCGTCGTGATCCCGGACCGCCGCCCACATCAGCGGCGTCCAGGCGTCGCCGGGGTTGCGGGCCTCGATGTCCACGCCGGCGTCGAGATAGCGGACGACGGTCTTCGCGTCGCCGTTGCGCGCGGCCCGCAGGAGGCGCTCCTCGCGCGAGGCCGCGGTGTCCGCCTCCCCGCCGCAGGCCGCGGCGAGGGGCAGGAGAAGCAGGAGGAGCAAGGTGCGCGGACGCATTATCGTAAGTATAGCCCCGCGCCCCCGGGGATCAATGACCAAATGGTTACAGCGTCAGCGCCGGGCCTCGAGCTCGTTCCAGCGCTGAAACAGGGCCTCGACGCGCTGGCGCGCCTCGTCGAGGCGCACCTGGCGCTTGATCAGCTCGGGGGCGTCGGTCGCGATCGCCGGGTCCTCGAGCGCCGCGCGCGCCAGGGCGGCCTCGTTCTCCGCGGCCTTGATCGACGCCTCCATCCTCAGGAGCTCCTTCGCCTCCTTCGCGTCGAGCCCGCGCTTCTCGGGCGCCGGGGCCGCGGCGACCGGATGCATGGCGCCGAGCGAGTCGCTTTCCTCGCGCGCGTTTTCCCACTGGGAGAGGTCGGCGTAGAAGCCCGCGTGGCCCTTGCCGTCGAGCGCGAGGAGGCGCTGGCTGACGCGCTCGAGCAGATAGCGGTCGTGCGTGACGAGGACGAGCGCGCCCGGGAACTCCATCATGCTGTTCTCGAGGACCTCGAGCGACTGCAGGTCGAGGTCGTTGGTGGGCTCGTCGAGCAGGAGGATGTCGGCGGGACGCAGCATGAGCCGCGCGATGAGCACGCGCGCCTGCTCGCCGCCCGACAGCCTGCTCATCGGGTACTCGAGCTGCTCCGCGCGGAACAGGAAGCGCTCCGCCCAGCCGTAGACGTGGATGCGCGAGCCCTTGAACTCCACGTGCTCGCCGGCCTCGCACAGGGAGCGCTTGAGCGTCTTCGTCATGTCGAGCTGCTCGCGGTGCTGGTCGAAGGTGACGACCTTCAGGTCGTCGGCGCGCTTCATCGTCCCCTTGTCGGGCGCGAGCGTGCCGGCGATCATCTTGAGCAGGGTGGACTTCCCGGAGCCGTTCTCGCCGAGCAGGCCCAGCTTGTCTCCGGGGCTCAGCATCAGGTCGAGGGGCCCGAACAGCTTCCGGCCGCCCATGGACTTCTCGACGCCGATCGCGCGCACGAGGGACTTGCTCTGGCGCTCGGTGGCGTCGAAGTCGATCTGCGTGGCGCGGGTCTGCGCGTTGCGGTATTTGAGCTCGGCGAGGTCGGAGATCATCTCGCCGGCGCGGTCGATGCGGGCCTGCTGCTTCGTCGTGCGCGCCTTGGGCCCCTTGCGCAGCCAGGCGATCTCGCCCTTGACCGTGTTCTGCATCGTCTGCTGCAGGGTCTCCTGGTGGCTGAACAGCTCCTCCCGCTTCTCGAGGAAGTCGCTGTAGTTGCCCTGGCTCGAGAAGTGGCCGTCCTCGTAGCGTTTGTTGAGCTCGATGACGCGGTTGCACACGCGCTCGAGGAAGCTGCGGTCGTGGGTGATGGTCAGGAAGGCGAAGTCGAGGCCCGCCATGAAGCGCTCCAGCCACAGCACGCCCTCGAGGTCGAGGTGGTTCGTGGGCTCGTCGAGCAGGAGCAGGTCGGGCTGGCGCAGTACCTGGGACAGGATCGCGAGGCGCTTGCGCCAGCCGCCGGAGAGCTTGTCGACGCGCTGGGCCGGGTCGGCGAAGCCGGACCGCTCCATGCCGTCCTCGACGCGCATGTCGATCTCCCAGTCCTCGAGATCCAGGCCCTGCAGGGAGCGGCTGAGCTCATCACGAACGGACCAATCCGCTCCCACGGCCTCGAAGCGGTCCTGCTGGGCCAGATAGCCGACGCGCAGGCCGCGGCGCGCCGCGATCTTCCCCTCGTCGGCGGATTCGAGGCCGGCCAGGATCTTCAGGAGCGTCGACTTCCCGGCCCCGTTCGGGCCGATCAGCCCCGCGCGCTCGCCCTCGAAGAGCCCGAACGACAGGCCCTCGAAGAGCGGGCGCACGCCGAAGCTCTTGGTGAGTTTTTGACAGCTGAGGAGGATCGCCACGGGGAGGACGGGGAGTTTAGCATTTCCCGCCGGGAGGCCGCTTCCGCGCCTCGCCTATTTCAGCGCGGCGCCGGCCCGTTGGAACTCGGCGCCGACGAGGCTCTGGATCTCGGCGGCTGCGGTCGGCGCCGGGCGCTTGGCGGTCTTCGGGATGATCCAGTAGCGGACGCTCGCGCTCTGGATGCCGCCGCTCTTGGGATTGGGGTCGATGCCGACGGCCTGCGCCAGCGCGGGCGAGCCCTCGCCGAGGACGCCCCTCGGGCCGACGTCGCCGACGATCGCGTAATAGGTCTTGCCCCCGTAGGTCACCGCCGCGAAGTCGCCGAGGCCGACGTCCTTGTGGGCCTTCGAGAAGTCGCCGGGGATCACGATGAAGGGAACCTTGCGCGCGTCGAGGCTGACGCCGTTCGACTTCAGCGCGGTCTCCTTCTGGTAGGTCGCGTCCCCGTCGTGGCCGCCGCCCGGGCCGTCGCCGTCGATGGCCATCTTCGCGGTGAAGCCGACGATGGGAACCTTGTTTTTCGTGAGGAAGGTCGCCGTCTCGATGATCGCGGGCCCGCCCGGCGTGAGGCTGAATTTGCTGCCGCTGGGAACTCCGTCTCCGACCTCGGGCGTCCCCGTCATCGCGGCCGGGCCGCCGGGCCCCTCGCCCTCGCCGGCTCCGTTCGGGCCGAAGCTGCCGCCCGCGCCGGCCAAGCGTCCCCCGCCCGCCCCCGCTCCCGCGCC
>JAMPYD010000071.1 GCA_023700845.1 Elusimicrobiota bacterium
AGCGGACAGGCGGGGGTGGTGAGCACGTAGTCGAAGCTCACCACCCCCCCTTCCACGACGAGGTTCTGCACCATGCCGAGCGTCACGATGTCCTTATGCAGCTCGGGCTCGATGCATTTCGAGAGCGCCTTCAAAACCTCGTCCTTTAGGGCCATATTGAATCTCCTTACATCAGGAACAGCATCTCACGGTACTTCGGAAGCGGCCACGAAGCGGCCGGCATCAGAAGCTCGAGCCCGTCGATCTCGACGCGGATCTTGTCGAAGTAGGGCTTGACCTTGTCGCAGTACGCGGCGGCCTTCTTCTCGACGTCGGCCTCCGCGTCGGCCTTGGCCAGCGCGGACGTCAGCTCGTCGACGGCGATGAGCGCGCGCTCCACCTTCTCCGAGACCGAGCGCAGCAGCGACGCCTGGGCCGGCGCGTTGATGCCGTTCGCGGACAGGGAGGCGAGGGTCTTCGACAGCTCGTTCTGGTACTCGACCGCGGCCGGGATGAACAGGGTGCCGGTCATCTCGAGGATGAGCTTGGCCTCGATGTCGATGTCCTTCGCGTACTTCTCGAGGAGGATGTGGTAGCGGGAATGCGTCTCCTCCTCGGTGAGCACGCCGAGCTTCGCGAACAGGGCGACCGACTTCTTCAGCGCGAAGCCCTTGAGGGCCGCGGGGGTGGTCTTCTGGTTGGGCAGGCCGCGCTTCTCGGCCTCCTTGACCCACTCCTCGGAGTAGTTGTTGCCCTCGAAGCAGACGGCCTTCGACTCGGCGTAGAGCCGGCGCAGGACGCCGGTGACGGACTCCTTGAGGGACTTGCCCTTCTTGAGCTCCGCGTCGATCTCCTTCTTCGTCGCGACGAGCTGGCCCGCGACGATGCTGTTGAGGGTCGACATGGGGATGGCGTTGTTCGCGGACGCGCCGACGGCGCGGAACTCGAACTTGTTGCCGGTGAAGGCGAAGGGCGAGGTCCGGTTGCGGTCGGTGTTGTCCTTGATGACCGCCGGGATGTGGTCGATGCCGAGCGAGATCCACTGCGGATCGGTGCCCTTCGTCGTCACGCCCTTCTCGAGGTCGTTGAGGACCTTGGTGAGCTGGGCTCCCAGGAAGATGGACATGATCGCCGGAGGCGCCTCGTTGGCGCCGAGCCGGTGGTCGTTGCCCGAGGAGGCGATCGCCGCGCGCAGCAGCAGGCCGTGCGTGTGGACGGCCTTGACGATCGAGACGAGGATCGTCAGGAACTGGAGGTTCTCGTGCGGCGTCGCGCCCGGCGAGAGCAGGTTCTTGCCGGTGTCCGTGCCGAGCGACCAGTTGTTGTGCTTGCCCGAGCCGTTGACGCCCGCGAAGGGCTTCTCGTAGGTCAGGGCGGCGAGGCCGTGGCGCTCCGCGACCCGCTTCATGATGTCCATGACGAGCTGGTTGTGGTCGACGGCGACGTTGGCCTCCTCGAAGACCGGCGCGCACTCGAACTGATGCGGCGCGACCTCGTTGTGGCGGGTCTTCAGCGGAATGCCGAGCTTATAGCACTCGCTCTCGAAGTCGACCATGAAGGCGAGGACGCGGTCCTTGATCGCGCCGAAGTAATGGTCCTCGAGCTGCTGGCCCTTCGGGGAGGCGGCCCCGAACAAGGTGCGGCCGGCGAGCAGAAGGTCCGGGCGCGCGTCGTAGTACTCCTTGTCGATCAGGAAGTATTCCTGCTCGGCGCCGAGGGTCGCGAAGACCTTCTTCGCGTCGCTCGAGAACAGCGACAGGATGCCGAGCGCCGCGTTGTTGAGCGCGGTGATCGAGCGCAGCAGCGGGGTCTTCGTATCGAGAGCATGTCCGGTATACGAGACGAAGCAGGTCGGGATGCACAGCGTCGACCCGGTCTCCTGCTCGAGGATGAACGCGGGAGACGTGGGGTCCCACGCCGTGTAGCCGCGCGCCTCGAACGTCACGCGCAGGCCGCCCGACGGGAACGAGGACGCGTCCGGCTCGGCCTGGGTGAGCATCGCGCCGGTGAAGGTCTCCAGGACCTTGCCCGGGCCGGCCGGGTCGATGAACGCGTCGTGCTTCTCGGCGGTGGCGCCGGTCAGCGGCTGGAACCAGTGGCAATAGTGCGTGGCGCCCTTCTGGATCGCCCACGTCTTCATCGCCGAGGCGACGGCGTTGGCGCAATCGAGGTCGAGGCGCTCGCCCTTGGCGGCGGCGTCCTGGACCTTGCGGAAGGTCTCCTTCGGCAGGAGAAGCTTCATGGTCTCGAGACCGAACACGTTGCATCCGTAGTAGTCGGAGACCTTGGGGCGGGCGGGGGCGGCGGAGCGGGACTTGGTTTTAGCCATCGAATTCACGGCTCCATACTGTCTGGGGGTCATCTTCCCTCCATTTGATTTAGCTTCGCGACGAATTATCCCGGGGCAGCTTGTATCGCCGCCTTCGGGCCTCCTCCGTCGAGGAGAATCCTATAAATCTTGCCCCCCTCAAGTCCATAGCGGCCCGATGACGGCCGCCCTGGCAGAAACATTGCGACAAGCCCCCCTTTTCCTAAACGCCCCGGTGCCAGGGTCCTAGCCGGGACCCAGAAATGTATGGGACATATACTCTTGCGACGTTAGGCCTCAGGACCCGTACGAATCACAAAGGTTACGGGATAGAATCGCCCCATGGCCAACTTCAATCGCTCTATGTTTTGCCGCTTCACCGCTTCTTTTCTTTCGTTTATCCTGATCCAAACCGCCCCCGGCATGAGCGTCTACCAAGCCATCGCTCAAGTCAGAACGGCGGCCGGCACGGCCGCCGGAACCTCGAGCGGCGTCGCCCCGATTCGAGTCGAAATGAATTTGCCGTCCGCCAACGCCGTTTTGATTCCGACCTCCGTTCTCGGCCTGAACGCGTCCCTGTCCGCCCCCAACGCCGTTCCGAATGTCGTCACCCCCTCCGTTGCCGTTCAATCCGTTCAAGCCGCCCAAACCCCGGCCCTCCCGGTCACTCCCCTCTCCTTCAAGCCCTCCACCCTTCCTGCAGCGGCGAAATCCGTTGCCGTCATCGCCGCCGGGCCCGTCGCGCTCCGCACGCCGGCCATGGCACAGGAGTCCGCCTCCGCGCTCGTCGAGACCGGCGTTGCTTTGTCGAGAATCGCCTCCGAGAAGTCCGCCCCCGCCTCCGAGCCCTCCGCCCTCCTCACCACCTTGTCGCGTCTCTTCGACGGGTCCGCCTCTTATAAAGGAACCCTCGCCGTCCCCGCCGCCGCCTCCATCGGAGATCTTTCTCCGTCCGCGCTCGCCCCGTCGGCCCTCTCCGCCGCGTCTAAAACCGACGCCACCCCGCCCGTTCCCTCTAATAACGAGACCCCCTCCGCCCCCAGCCGCTCCCGCGTGAGCATCGGCCTCGGCCTCGCCGCCCTCGGCGGCGCCGCCGCGTGGTATACGTCGGCCTGGGCCGTCGCCGTTCTGGGCTCCTTCCTCGCCCCGTTCATCGCCGTCCCCGCCCTCGCCCTGACCGCCGCCTGGACCACGCTCGGCGTCCTCGCCGGCTTCGCCGCGTTCTCCGTCGAGACCTGGAAAGGCTTCCCCGCGGATCTGAAGTCGTCCGCCGTCTCCGCCGGCGCGATGACCTTCCGCTTCTGGGCCCGCTTCGGCCTGATCTTCGACTCCGTCCTGCGCGGCGGCTCCACCGACGAGGCGATGAAGAAGGAGCTCTCCGCCAACATCCTGAAGTACCCCGTCATCGCCTGGCTGTTCGTCCTCGCCGGCTACGCGATGTCGCCCGTCGCCTTCCTCCTCGGCTCGGCGTACCGCCTCGTCGGCACCCCCTTCCTCGCGGCGTTCCGCGGGGCCCGCGAGGTCATCGTCGGATTCCTGCCGTGGATGGCGCGCGTGTTCCGCTTCCTCGGCCGCCTCGTCGTGCGCATCTTCCCCTTCGCGGGAGGACTCATCGTCGGCGCGCTCAAGACCGCGTTCTTCGGCGCGGCGGCGGGCGCCGCCGTCCTCGCCGGCCCGATCGGCCGCGACGCCTTCACCGGCGAGTACAAGGCCGCGTCCGTCCCCGGCTGGATCGGCTACCGCCTGACGCAGCTGGCCGCGCTCGCCGCGATCCTCGTCACCGGCGCCGTCGGCGCCGTCGTCGGCCTCCTCGTCAGCCCCGTGCACGTCGTCATGGGCGCCCTCGAGCTCGCCTTCCGGTGGTCCGGCCTCAGCGACTCGGGCGAGCGTTTCTTCAAGCTCTGGATGAAGGCCGTCAAGAACGACGGCGGCTTGACCGCCCTGCTCGACCGCGGCTTCCCGCTCGCGGAGACGGGCCTCTCGCTGGCCGCCCGCACGACGCGCGTGCTCAACGGCGCCGCGATCTCTCTCTACACCGCGCTGTTCCTGCCCTTCGTGTCGATCGCGACCATCGTCCGCGCGTCGCGCGCCGCCTCCCGCGGCGAGGACAAGCGCAGCCCGGACGGCACCGAGCGCAAGGATGAGACGGGCGCCGAGACCCCGGTCGCCCCGCGCGCCGGCGTCGTCCTGCCCGCCGCGCTCGGCCTGATCGGCGCGGCCGCCGGCGTCTTCGCCGCCGGCTATTTCCTGGTGGCGCCCCTGGTCCTGCTCGACTTCGGGATTCTCGCGCTCGCCGCGCTCGTGGGCGGCGGCCTCGGCCTCGCGCTGAGCCAGCCCCAGGCGTGGTCCGGCTGGCTGACCGGCATCGTTTCAGCGGGCGGCGAAGCCGCCCGACAGTCCTTCGGCGGCTGGACCGACGCCGGCGCCCGCACCGCCGCCGCGCTTCGCGGCGATTCCGTCCCGCGCGCGTCCGAGCCCGTCGTCGCGCTCGCGATCCCGGCCGTGATCGGCGCGATCGCCGCCGTCCTGTCCGCGGTCGTCGGCGGCGCGCAGACGGCCGCCTCCCGGACCGTCGCCGCCGCGTGGGCCGGCTTCATGGCCGTGATCACGCAGTTCCTCCCCGCCCTCAAGCGCTTCTTCAACTGGGCGCTCGAGGTCCTCAAGGACATCGTCCCGTTCGCCTTCGGCTTCGTCTTCGGCACGATCTTCGGCGTGTTCAAGTCGGGCTGGTTCGTCGCCTCGAACCTGTTCCGCCCCGTCGAGGCGGTCTTCAAGCGCGAGGACGCCGCGAACTCCAAGGCCTCCGAGGCCCAGATCGGCGCCGGCGTCCTGATGGGCCTGACCTTGGTCGTGCCCGCGCTGGCCGCGTTCGCCGGCTCCTTCGCCGTCGGCATGATCGCCGGCATCCCCGTCGCCCTCACCCACGGCCTCGCCCTCGGCGTGCGCTGGGCGGGGACCGGGGAGAAGTCCGAGACGTTCTTCCGCAACTGGGAGCGCCGCTCGCTGCCGAACGCGCTGAGGAAGGCGCGCGAGGTCGTCGAGATCAAGCTGTCCGGCGAAGGCGCCGAAATGCCGGTCTGGCGCGTCTACGTGCGCCTGGCCAGCTTCCTGCTCGCCGCGATCCCGTCGACGATCGCGCTCGTCGTCTCCGGCGGCGCGGCGTACCTGCGCAGCCTGTCCGACGCGAAGCTCGTCGAATCGAAGCCCGAAGCCGCGCGGGCGTCGACGGACGTGCCCGCCGCGTCGCCCGCGCCCAAGGCGGAGCAGGCTCCCGTCGGCAAGCCGCCGGTGTGGCTCGCCGCGCTGACCGGCGCGCTCGGCCTCGCCGCCGGGATCTACGCCGCGATCTTCGTCGGGCCCGCCTTCCTCATGATGATGACCGGCTGGCAGCTGTGGCTCGGCTACGCGGCCGTGTTCGCCGCGACGCCGCTGCTCGGCCTGTCCGCGGGCCTCGCCGTGTCCCAGCCGGTGCTGTGGAAGCGCCTGATCCCGAGCGTGGTCGAGAACGCCGCCGGCGGCTTCGGCCGCTCGCTGGGCTACTGGACCGCGGCCGGCAAGGCCGTGGGCCTCGCTCCGCTGTACGCGATCCCCGGCGCCGTCCTCGGCGCCGTCTGGGGCGCCGCCGGCGCGGCGTTCGGCCTCGTCGCCGCGGGCGCCGTCGCCGCCTACGAGGGCGCGCGCCAGGTCGTCTACGAGATCCTGCCCTTCCTGCGCGCCGCCTTCGAGACCGCGATGAAGGTGCTCCGCCGCGTCGTGCCCTTTGGTTTCGGCCTATTCGCTGGCTTAATATCGGGCGTGGTCGGCTCGGCCGCCTTCGGCGCGCTGCTGCTCGGCCGGCCCTACTTCAAGCACGTCGTCGCCGACGACTTCAAGCACGAGGGCGCCCTGGGTTTCCTCGGGAACCTTCTGCTGAAGGCCGTCGCCCTCGTCCTCGGCGTCGCGTTCGGCCTGGTCGGCGTCGTCGCGGGCGTGCTCGCGGCCCTGCCGTACGCGCTGACCGCCTCGGTCGCCTTCGCGTTCCGCTTCGCCGACATCGGCGGGCCGGTGCAGAAGTTCTTCGACCACTGGACGTACGGCGCCCTGCGCGCCGAGCTGCGGCGCCTGAGCCAGCTCACGGACCGCTTCCAGTTCCCCGAGGGAGAATCCGCAATCGCCGACGGCTGGATCCGGATGGCCAACATCCTTCCGGCCACCATCGCCGCGGCGTTCGCGGGGACGATCGCGGGCTGGGTCGGGTACTTCCGCAGCCTCGGCGTCGCCTACAAGTCCGCCAAGAGCGGCGGCCCGATCCCCGAGCCGGTCGTCGACGAGGAAGCCCAGCGCCGCTGGGACCGCACCTGGCGCTCGTCGAAGAAGGCCGCCCTGTCCTTCTTCGCCTGGGGCGTCGCCGGCGCCGTGATCGGCCTCGGCATCATGCTCGCGACCTCGTGGACGCCGCTCGGCCTCGCCGGCTGGCTCCTCGTCGGCGCGCTCGCGGGAGCGGGCGTGCTCGGCGCGCTCGCGCTCGCCGCGGTCATCGCGACCGTCGCCCTGTTCTACTGGATCGACGGCCAGCTGCGCTAGCGCCGGTCCGCCGGCCGCGTCAGCCGCTCGTAAATCCCGGCCGCCAGAAGGCCGAAGACGAGGTGCGAGACGAGCGCGGCCGGGCCGCGCGCCGACACGAACCACGGGAAGACCTCCGAGATCACGTGGTAGTTCACGTAGTAGAGCGCGGCGCCGAACAGCGCCCCCGCGGCGAGCGAGCGCGCCGGGCCCATGCCGTGGATCATCGCCGCCAGGACGCGGGCGTAGATCAGGCTCAGCGGGATGTGCACGGCGGCCGCGGCGAAGAAGACGAGGGGCGTCAGCGGCGTGCCCGCCGCCAAGGCGATCTCGCCGAGCGCGACCGAGGCCAGCCGCCGCACGGCCTCCTCGCTGCCGCCTCCGCCGAAGACCAGCCCGGAGAAGGTCTGGACCAGGACGAACGCCGCGCCCGCGGCGAGGCCCGCCCAGCCGGCCGCGCCCCAATCGAGCCCGTTCTCCCCGTCGACGGGGCCGGGCGGCCGCTGAACGCGCGGCAAATTCGGTCTCCGCAAGGTTTTGAGATGCGGCATATCGCCTCCGTGCGGCGTCGACCTCAGTGTAGCCCGCGGGGCCGCGCGGGCGCCATCAAATCCCCGTCAAGCTTATCCCGCTCCCCCCGCGGCGGCGCTTGACGGGGCCGGTTTCTCGTCGTATACTGTATATACGACCTTTTTAGTCGGGTTTAATAAGACGAAGGAGACGCCATGCTGACCATCACGCCGAAGGCCGCCGAGAAGATCACCGATTTCCTGAAGGCCGAGGAGACCGCGCAGGGCAAGTCCCTCCGCCTGAGCGTCGCCGAGTCCGGCTGCGCCGGCTACGAGTACCGCATCGGCTTCGACGACAAGAAGCCCGCCGACAAGATCCTCCCCCAGGCCGGCTTCGACGTCATCGTCGACGAGGCGAGCCTGAAGTTCATCGCCGACGCGACGATCGACTACGCCGAGGACGAGACCAGCTCCGGCTTCCGCATCAAGAACCCGCTCGAGAAGGGCTCCTGCGGCTGCGGCAAGTCCAAGCAGTTCTAAGCGAACCCGATGATCACGCTCACCGAACGCGCCGCCAAGAAGATCCAGGCCCTGGCCTCCAAGAAAGGCCTGCAGCCGGTCCTGCGCGTGAAGGTCGGCTCCGGCGGCTGCTCGGGCATGAGCTACGAGTTCGTCGTCGCCGACGAGAT
>JAMPYD010000072.1 GCA_023700845.1 Elusimicrobiota bacterium
AGCTCGGCGAGGACGCGGTCCGGCGCGAGCTGAATCACAACGACGGGCGCGAGCGCTGGCCGTATCTCGAGCCGATGGCCGAGAAGTTCAAGGAATACGAGAAGAACCGCGGGCGCTGGCCGGACCTGTACGCCTTTTACCCGCGCCTGCTCGAGGTCTTCCCGGAGGGGGCGGACCGGGGAGCCAAAGGACGGCTCGTCAGCTCCGGGCCCGGGCCGGAGTGGATTTCCGACGAGACCCGCCCCTTCGCCTCCAAGGGACAGCGCGAGTTCGCCTTGCGCGCGCTGGAGCGCCTCCTCGCGGGCTCTCCCCGCGATCCGGATTATCTCCGCCGCCGCGCGGCGTTCCGCCTGGCGGGCTCCGATCCGGT
This sequence comes from Elusimicrobiota bacterium, assembly GCA_023700845.1. Classification (GTDB taxonomy): domain Bacteria; phylum Elusimicrobiota; class Elusimicrobia; order UBA1565; family UBA9628; genus GWA2-66-18. The sequence continues at coordinate 371 of JAMPYD010000072.1, forward strand.
CGGGGCGGAGAAGGACGCGCAGGCGGCGCTGGCCGCGGACCCGTCCGATCTCGGGGCGCTGTTCGCCCGGAGCCTGGCGCGCCGCGGGCAGGGCCGGGGCACGGAGGCCGCCGCCGACCTGGCCGCCGTCGTGCAGGCGTGCGTCGGCGAGCGCGCGGACAGGGCGCCCGTCGCCTGCGGCGCCGCCATGCGCGGGAGCACGGGCGGCATGGGCGCCGCCGGCTTCGGCGGGGATCCCGGGCCGGACCCGAACGTCGGGCCGGGGGTGGTCGCCCAATTCGACCAGCAGCCCGCGCCGGGCGGGCCGCCGGCGCCCGGGGAAGAGGATTTCGATTTCGTCGTCGACTCGCGGCTCGAGCTTCTCGCCGAGGTCCTGGCCTCGACGCCGTCTCCTTCCCGGCCGGCGAGCGTCATGCTGGACGCCGCGCTCCGCCGGGGGATGAACCCCGTCGTGCCGCTTCAGATCCTCTTCGCTTTCGGAGACGCGCCGGAGCTGGCCCCGCGCCTCGGGGCGCCGATGGGGCAATCGGGGGCCTTCGGCGGGGCCAAGGAGGTCTCCGCCTTCCTGGAGGCCCTCCGGACGCAGGCGCGGGACACGGGCTTCGCCGCGCGCTGGGCCGCCTCCGCCCAGTCGCGGGAGCGGCTTCTCGCCCGCGCCCGCGCGGAGTCGCGCCGGACCCTCTCGCCCGCCGCCGTCTCCGCCTGGATCGGCGCGCCTTTTCCCGCCAAGGTCCGCTTCATCATCTCGGACTCGCTGCCTTCGTCGTACGCCGCCAACCTCTCCTTCCAGGAGGGGGGACGGCGCGTCGAGGCGCGCACGCGCTCCGTGATGGGCCAGCGCGACATGAAGGTTTATTTCAGCCTCGACGATTTCGGCGGCTCGCCCGCGCACGAGCTGACGCACACGATCACCGACCCTCTGGTGCTGGCGCGGGAGCTCGAGACCGCGCGCACCGGCGCGCTGATGGTCCCGAACTGCACGGACAATTGGAGCGGCTGCGTCTTGGAGCACGTCGTTCTGGGCGTGACCCTGAGGGCGCTGAAGGCCGAGCAGGGCGAGGAGGCCTACCGTCGGGTCCTGGACCATTACGCCCAGCGCGGATTCCCGTATCTTGCCGCCGTGTGCGACCGGCTGGCCGAGTACGAGACGCCCGCGGCGCGGGCCAAGGGCTTCGCGGCGTTCGCGCCGCGCGCCCTCGACGTCTTCCGCGAAGTGCTGAAGAAGCGAGGCGCGCGTTGACGACGGCGCTCCTGCTGGCCGCGGCCCTGGCCGTTCCCCTGCGCGCGGAGACGTCCTTCCCGGAGATGCGCACCGATCCGCGCTTCGAGCTTCTGGGGGTGGTCCAGCTCCTGGCGGACGCCGACCGGCGCTACGCCGGGTTTCAGCGGCACGACATCCCGTATCAGCGCGAGGCGCTGGCCCATTTCGGCCGCTACCGGGGGCATCCGGCGGTGGCGCGCTTCGCCCGCCTCAGCGACAAGGGCTTCGACTACCTCCTCGCCTACCAGTTCATGTTCGCCCTCGGCGATCCGCCGGAGCTCGCCCTTCGCGAGCAGCTGCCCGCCCCGCTCGTCGAGCGGATGGGGGGAGCGGCGAGCGCCGAGGAGTTCCGCCTCCTGCTGTCCGATTTCTCCCGGACCAGCGGCTTTCCGGCGTTCTACGCGCGCATGGCGCCGGAGCGGGAGAATCTGATCGCCGGAATCCGCCGGCAGGCGCGGCGGACCGACGTGAAGGGCGTCCTCGAGCGCTATCTCGGCGTTCCTCTCCCCGTGCGCTACGACTTCATCCTCTCCTCCTTCGCCGAGCCGGTGCTGGTGACGACCTTCATCCGTTCCGAGGCGGACGGGGCGACGCGCCTGACGAGCCTCTACGGCCCCGAGGAGAAGGAGGGAGTGTTCCGGTTCGCCTTCGAGACGCGCGTCGGCGGAATCTGGTGGGAGCTCACCACGGCGCGCCTCATGACCGAGGGCGAGGCTTACCGGGCCCGCCTCGCGAAATCGGAATCGCTGTACGCGCCGCTCGGAGCCTCGTGCGCGGCCTCCTGGTACGACTGCGTCCAGCGGCACATCGCCTTCGCCGTCGGGGCCCGCCTCCTGGAGCTCCAGGGAGACGTCGAGATGGCGCAAGAGTGGCCCGTCAAGTACGCCCGGATCGGGATGCCCCACCTCGGGCCCTTGATCGAGAAGCTCAAGGCGTACGAGGCGGACCGCGCCCGCTATCCGACGCTGGACTCCTTCTACCCGAGCCTGCTCGAGACGCTCGAGGCGCTGGCTTCGCGGGAGAACGAGACGCCCGTCTACTACGGCCGGATCAAGGACATCCTGGCGGCGGGCGGGCCTTTCGCGATCATCGCCCCCGCCGACGACGGGCCGTCGCCGGGACTGCAGGCGCGGCTGGGAGAGCTCCGCAAAAGGCGCTGGCCCGGGGCGGAGGCGCTGACCGGCGAGCAGGCGCTGTCGGCGGACCTCTCCGGCAAGAGCCTCGTCGTGATCGGAACCCGCGAGACCAATCCCTGGCTGGCCCGCCGCTACGCGGACCTGAATCTGCCGGTGCGCGTCGAGCCGGGCGGCATCTCGCTGACCCGCGCCTTCGGCCGGAAGGAATCCTTCGACTACCGCGGACGGGTCGGCTTGATCACGACCGCCCTCAATCCCGCCGACGCGACGAAGCCCGCGCTCGTCTATACCGCCGCGGACCCCGCCGCGCTGCTTCAGGCGCTCGACGCCTACGACGGCGCGGCCGATTACGTCATCCTCGAGGACGGGAAGCTGCTGAAGGTCGGCATTTACGAGAAATCGCGCGTGCCCTGGCGGGTGAAATGAAAGCCGCGCTCGCGGCGCTGCTGCTGTGCGCTCCTCTCCGCGCCGAGCCGGCGGCGGTCTCGTTCGAGACGGACCCGCGCATGGAGCTCCTCGCCGTGGTCGGCATGCTGGCCGAGCCGGAGGCCTTCGCGCGCCGCGCCCCGTCCGACTACGCGCGCCGCGCCGGCGACGCCTTTTCGCCTTACGCGGGCCACCCCGCGGCGGCGTCCCTGCGCGGCCTGCTGAAGAAGGGCGACCGCCTCGCCGCGGCCCGGGCGCTTCTGTCCTGCTCCGCGCCTCCCGAGCTCGTCGAGGACCCGGCCGTGGACGAGGACTCCTCCCCGCGGTCGGCCGAGGAGAAGGCTTTTCTCCGGGATCTGCGCGACTTCGCCGCCCGCGCGCGCTTCATGACCTTCTACCGGGAGAACGCTCCGGCCTATGCGGCCCTGGCCGCGCAGGCGCGGGCCGAGGCGGGCCGGGGCCCGCGCCCCGAGGCCGTCGCCGCCTACCTCCGGCGCGACGGCGCGCCGCGCCAGGCCTTTCTGATTTCCGCGCTGCTTCCCCGGGATCTCGCGGCGAACGCCCGGGGCGTGCGCGTCCGCCCGGCCATGGACGGCAAGTCCATGTTCGCTCTCGACGATCCGGGCACGGGCCCGGCCCACGCTGCGGCGCACGACCTCCTCGCCCCCTTGGCCCGGAAGCACAAGGAGGAGCTGGGGTCCTACGCGGGGCTGATGCCCGCGGGCTGCACCAGCACCTGGATGGGCTGCGTCATGGAGCACGTCGATCTGGCGGTGACCTTGCGGGCCCTGGCCGCGGAGCGCGGCGAGGGGGAATACGCGAGCCGCCTGGCCCAGTATCCGAGCTTCCCCTTCCTGGAGGCGCTCGGGCGGAGGCTCAAGGAGTGGGAGGCCCTCTCCGGCGGCTCGTTCGAGGATTTCTATCCGCGGCTCGTCGCGGTCTTCCGCGAAGCCCTGGTGAAGGAGGCGGCCGAGCGGGCGCGCGCGTCCCTGGCGCGGCGGGCGGCGCCGCCGGCCGAGGCCGCCGAGGCTCCGGCCCCGGGCGGAACGAGCGGGAGCATCACCGACCCTCGCCTCGAGCTGGCCGCCGCGCTGATCGGCCTGGCCGAGCGGAGCGAGCCCTCCGGGCCGTTCGCCGCGTTCTTCGGTCATCCGGCCGTGGAGAAAGCGCGGCGTCTGACCGGCAAGGTCGATCAGCGCGCGCTGCCCGCCCAGCTCATGCTCTACGTCTCCGCGCCTCCGGCCCTCGAGCTCCAGGGGCCGGTCCCGTCCACTTACGAGGCTCTCGCGGGCGGCCCGGAGGCCCTCAAGGAATTCTACGAGGCGGCGCGCGACTTCGCCGTCCGCGCGGATTTCGCCGGCTATTACCGCGGCCGGGCCGAGGCGTACGAGGCTCTGGCGCGGCGTCATCCGGCGCGCCGCGAGGCCGGCGCGGGACGCGTCGTCGTCTCCTCGCTGCTTCCCCGACGGTACTGGATGCGTCTGGTCCGCATCCCGCGCGCCTCGGCCGCGGAGGTCTGGACCTTCATGTCGGCCGACCTTCTGGGCGAAACGGGCGCGCCGGGACCGGGCGGCGCCGCCGAGATCGTCATGAAGGTCGACCCGCGCGTGGAGCTGCTCTGCGTGCTTCACCTGCTGAGCGGGCGCCCCGGCGCCGGCGCCGTGCCGGCGTCCCCGTACCGGCAGGACGCCGAGCGCTGGTTCGCGGGCTTGTCCACGCATCCCGCCGTGGCGCAGGCCGCGTCCCTGCTCGGCCGCGATCGCCGGGTCAATCTTCCGGCCGAGCTCGTCCTGCGCCTGTCCGAGCCTCCCGACATGTACGCCCGCGACCCCGTTCCCGGCGGCTACCTCGACGCGGCGGGGGGGGAGGAGGCCGTCGACCGCTTCATCGAGGCGCTGGGAGACTTCGCCCGCGCGTCCCGCTTCATGGAATTCTACGAGGCCCACCGCGAGGACTACCGGGCCTTCGCGGCCCAGGCCGAGGCGGAGGCGCTCGCGTCCATCAGCCCCAAGGCGGTGCAGGCCTACGTGGGCTCCCCCCTGGGCGCCCGCTACTTCTTCCCCTTGGCGCCCCTGCTCGCCGAGGAGCACGCCGCGAACTTCTCCCTGCAGCAGCACGACCGGGTGGAGGAGGTCCGTCTGCGTCCCGCCCGCTACTCGAGCGAGCGCGGCCACCAGTTCCTCCTCGACCATTTCGGCAGCTCGCTGGCCCACGAGCTGGTCCACACCGTCACCAACCCCCTGGTCTCGAGCTTCGACGCCAAAGGGGCCAAGGCTCCGGCCGGCTGCAACGACCGGAGCGGAGGCTCGTGGTCCGGCTGCATCGAGGAGCATCTGGTCTACGCCGTCACGCTGCGCATACTGGCGCAGGAGCTCGGGGAGCCGCACTACGACGAGATGGCGGACCGCTACATGCTGCGGGGCTTCCCTTACCTCAAGCTGCTGGGCGAGCGCCTCAAGGAGTACGAGGCGGAGCGCGGCCGCTACAAGACCTTGAAGGAATTCTATCCGCGGCTCGAGCCGGTCTTCGTCGAGGCGCTTCCCAAGGAGGCTCCCGCCGAGCCCTCGCCGTGGGATCCCAAGACCCGCCAGCTCAAGGACGAGGGCGTCAAGGAGTTCATGGCGGGGCGCTTCCTCGAGGCCTCGAGGAAGTTCGCGAGCGCCGTCGAGATCGCGCCGCGGGACGCCGAGGCCTTTCTCAACCTCGGCGTCGTTTACGAGAAGCTCGGGCTGACGGACAAGGCCCTGGAGAGCTACGCCGGCGCCGTGGCCTTCAGCGCCTCGGGCGCGGTCCGCGACCGGGACATCCAGGTCGCCGCGCTGTCCTCGCGCGCGACATTGCTCGGCGCGCTCGGCCGCGACGCGGAGGCCCGGCGGGATCTCCTGCTCGTCCTCAAGATCGCTCCGCACGACTGGGAGGGGCGCGAAGACGTCGAAAGGCGCCTGGCTCATGGGCGCTAGGCTCGCGGCCGCCGCGGCGCTGATCCTAGGGCTCTGGGTCCCGGCCGGGGCGGCGTCCTCCTCGCGCGTCATGGTCGACGAGCGCGTGGAGCTGCTGGGCGTCGTGCAGTATCTCGCCTCGGAGCGCCCGGAGAAGATCCCGAACCCGGCCTACGCGGACGCGGTGGAGAGGAGGTTCGGCTCCCTGCGCGGTCACGCGGCCGTGAGGCTGTACCGGCAGGCCGCGCGGAGGCCGGCGGGAGAAGGCCTGGGCATCCTCATGCTGTATTTCTCCGCTCCGCCCGCCTTGAAGCCCGCGCGCCCCGGCCTGCGGCTGCCTTACCTCGACGCGGAGGCGGACAAGGAGATCGCCCATCGCTTTCTCTGGGAGCTTCGCGACTTCGCCGCCGTCTCCGATGCCTCGGGCTTCTTCCGGGAGCAGCGCGCCTTCTATCGCGCGATCGAGCGCGCCGCGGCCCGCGAGCTCGGCGGGCTGGACCCGGCCGCGGCCATCGAGCGCTATCTGCGCGTCGAGCTGGAGACCCGCAATCACTACGTCCTGTCGCCGCTGTACAAGGCGGGCGCGCTGAACTCCTTCATCCTTCCGTACCCCGACCCCGTGACCCTCCTGGAGCGCCCGAAAGCGCCTCTGGAGGTGTACACCTTGCTGGCCTGGGTTCCGGCGAAGGCGGAGCGGTCCGGCGCGCGCTACCCCGTTTTCGACGCGCCCTCGGCGGTCCTGTGGCAGGAGCCCTTGTACGTCTATATCGACCCGAGCTTCCATCATTACGAGGCGCGCTACATCCCGGACCCGGAGAAGTTCTACGGCGAGGCCGCCGGCTGCCGCGAGCGCGCGGTCAATTGCCTCAAGAGCGCCGCCGTCGCCGCTTTGGTCGACCGCCTGAGCCGACGGGCCTGGGGAACCTCGTTTTTGCCTTACGAAAAGAACACGGAGCTCGGCCTCGCCGCGGAGGCGATCGCCAAGCGCCTGGAGGAATACGAGGCCGGCTCGTCGACGCTCTGGGCGTTCTCTCCGCGTCTCTTCAGCGTGTTCGCCGAGCGGGCCCGGCCGTCGGCGCCCGCCCCGGCCCTGGAAGCCCCCGGCAGCCCGATACGCTCGACCTCGGATTTCTTCGATCGCCGCTGGCGGCGCGACTACGGAGCGGCTCACTGATGCTGGCGGCGCTGACCTTCGCGGCCGCGCTCGCGTCCGCCGCGCCGGCCCCCTTTCCCGAGGCTCGGATCGAGCCGCGCTTCGAGCTGTTCGGAGTCGTTCAGCTGCTGGCGCGTTCGGAGCGGCGCTTCAGCGGGTTTCATCGCCACGACATCCCCTACACCCGGGCCGCCGAGACCTGGTTCAAGCCGTTCGCGCGGCATCCCGTCGTGGAATCCTACGAGCGCCTGGCCGCCAAGGGCCTCGATCCGGTGTTCTTCAACGCCTTCATCTTCGGCCTCGGCGATCCTCCGGCGCTGGAGCCGCGCGAGCCTTTCGAGCCCGGAAACCTGGCGGAGGCCGGCGGGCCCGAGGCGATGGAGGAGTTCCGGATTCTGCTCGCGGATTTCGCGCGCGTGAGCCGCTTCGCCGCGTTCTTCGCGGAGACCGAGCCCCTCCGCCGGGGCATGGTCGACGAGGTGGAGCGACAGGCCGTCGCCCTCGACGCCAAGGCCCGGCTCGAGCGCTACACCGCCATGCCGGTGCTCCGGCGCTACACCTTGATCCTCTCGCCGTTCGCCGAGCCCTCGCTGGGCAGCACGTGGGCTCGGGACGAGCCGGAGGGGCGCCGCCTCACCAGCCTTTACGGGCCCGAGGAGGAAGGCGGCAAGGTCGGCTACCGCCTGCCGACGCGCCTGGGGGGGCTCTGGACGGAGATGCTGATCGATCAGCTGGGGCCCG
>JAMPYD010000073.1 GCA_023700845.1 Elusimicrobiota bacterium
CCAGTAGCCGCGGCCGGGGAAGCCGCGGGCGGCCGCCGCCTCCAGGTTCACGCGGAGGTCCTCGAGCGTCGTCCAGGGCGTGAACAGGATGAACCCGAGCTCGACGGCGGGGTTGCCGGCCTTGAAGGGACGGAAGACGCCCGGGAAGTCCCGCCCCCATTTTTTAGCCAGGGCGAGGAACTCGTCCACCTGCTCCAGGCTGATCCTCTTGTTGAAGCGCTCGTTCTCGCGCTCGGAGAAGTTCTCCACGCCCATGCTCAGCATGCGGACCTCGTGGCCCGCCTTCGCGAGCGCCGGCAGGACGCTCTCGATGCGCTCGCGCCGGCGGAGGACGTCGTCGATCCGGGGATTGAAGAGGAAGATCGACGGCGGCAGCCTCAGGCGCAGGACGAGCCGGAAGAGCTCGTCGAACTTCCAGAACGCGCGGATGTCGAAGAACTCGTAGCGGCCCTTGTTGCGGCCGGCCCCGCCCGCGGTCGCGCGGATCCGGCGGAGCTGGGTCTCGATGAGGGGGAAGATCGGCGTGCGCGGCGCCGTGACGGGCGGCAAGGTCGCGCAGGTGCAGAACGAGCAGCCCGCGTGCTCCGCCGCGCCCAGGTCCACGCCCTCGAAATGCGGGTTGCCCTCGAGCGTGCGCCGGTAGGCGCACAGCGCGCCGCTGAGGATCGTGATCTGCGGCGCGGCGGCGCGCGCCGCCTTGTTGGCCAGCACGGCGGCGTAATCGGGGACGGCCGCCTCGACGAGGTAGCGGCGCGCGGCGGCGGGGTCCTCGCGCCCCAGCCAATCGAGGAACCAGCCGCAGCGGGCGAAGTCGTCGCTCGCGCCGAAGCGGGGGGAGCCTCCGGGCAGGTCCCCGGCGATCGGCATGACGAGGCGCTTGGGCGGCGGCGAGAGCGACGCCAGAAGCGCCTCCGCCTCCGGGCTGAGGACGTCGTTGGTCACCACGAAGGCGGGCTTGAACTTCTTGAGGTGCCGCGCGAGCGAGCGGAGGTCCTCCTCCGGCATGGCGGCGTAGAGCGTGCGTCCGACGGCGGCGCCCTCGCGGTGCGCCAGGTCCCCGCCGTAGCACAGCCAGAGGGTCTCGAAGCCGCGCTCCGCCGCCAGGCCCTTGAGGAACGGGAACACCATGCTCCGCTCGTTTCGGCGGAGCGCTCCCCGGAAAAACTCGACCAGCATCAGGCGCATCGCCGGTCCTCCGCTTCGCGCCGGGCGAGGATGTCCAGGTAAATCCGCAGGCGGCCCTGCTCCGCCTCCGACATGGCGACCTCGCCGCGGATGCAGATGTAAAAGCCGGGGGTCTGGGCGTAGTAGGCGGCGCAGGCCGATTCCTTCGGGACCGGGAAGAGGGGGAAGGTCTTCTTGCCCAAGGTCACGGCGAGGATCTCCCCGTCGTAGCGGCTTCGGCACGGGCCGTCGCCGCGGCGGAGGTACTCGGCGTCCACGCCGGCCAGGAACGGGCCCCAGTCCTTGCCGGCCGCGGGCGCCGGCTCCTGCCTCGGCGCCGGGGGCGCTTCGGGACGAACGCCCGCGTCCTCGCGGCGGCGCTCCAGGCGGGCGAGGGCCTCCAGGATCAGCGCCTTCTCGTCCCACGGCGGGGGCGCCGCCTTCATCAGCCGCACGAGCTCGGCGGCGAACAGGTCGGGGCGCCGCGCGTGCGCGCCGCGCCCCTCCAGGAGGCCCTTGATCCAGGCGTAGAGCGCGTCGTTCGCGAAAACGGCGTCCGGCATGACGCCGCGCAGCGAGACGGCGCAGAGGCGCACGATGATCGCGCAGGCCGCCGCCGCCCGGGGATCCTTGAAGCGCCACGGCAGAAGGCCCGGGCGGGAGCGCTGGTCGGCCATCATGCCGTACGTCAGCGCGACGTCGTCGTAGCGCTCGCGGACGATGCCGCCCTCGTGCAGCGCCAGCGCGCCGATCGGGGTTTCCCGGCTCAGCTCGAGCGACGAATAGAGCCAGGGCGCGTCCGGGCTGAAGCCCCTCCGGAGGCCCTGCTCGACGGTGAGCTCGATGTCCTCCAACGTCGTCCAGGGGGTGAAGGCGATGTAGCCCAGGGGGAGCGCGTAGTCGAAGCGGCCGGGATGCTCCGCCTTGAGCCGCTCCGCCAGCGCCAGCGCCTCGTCGATCTGCTTCTCGGTGACGCCCTTGTTGAAGCGGGCGTTCTCCCGCGGCGAGAAATGCTCGAGGCCCATGCGGAAGAGGCTCAGGCGATGCCCGCGGCCCGCGAGCTTGGGCAGCAGCCGCTCGATCCTGGGGCCGGCCCTCAGGAGGTCGTCGACGCGCGGCGCGAAGAAGAAATCGGAGGGGGGCAGGTCCAGGCCCAGGATCATGTCGAAGAATTCGTCGACGCGCCGGAAGAGACGGATGTCGCGGACGTTGAAGCGCCCGCAGGCGCGGCCTTCGGCGGCGGCGGCGCGGGCGACGGCCGCGAACTGCGTCCGCGCGAGCTCGAGGGGGTCGGCGCCGGGCGCGCTCGCGGCCGGATGCGCCGGCGAGCAGAACGTGCAGCCGTTGCGGCGGTCGCAGCCGGACAGGTCGACGCCGCGGTACAGCGGGTTGCGGCTCAGGTCGGCGCGGTAATCGCAGGAGACGCCGCCGAGGGCGGCCAGGAAGGGAGCGAACTCCCGCGCCTCCGGGTTGAGCATGACCGCGTCGTAGCGCGGCTCGACCGTGCCGACGAAGTAGCGGCCCTCGCGCGGCGTCAGGCCCAGCCACCGCGACAGCCAGGCGGTCTGGAAGAAGCGGGTCAGGGGCAGGTCCTGCGGGGGGACGGACTTCTCGCCGCCTTTCGCCCGCCCCGCGACGAGGTCGAGCGCGGTCGGCGCCCCCGTCCGGGGTCCGTCGTCCTCCGCGGTGGAGACGAGCAGCTCGGCGCGGGGCGCCGCGGCTTTCAGCAGCCGCCGCAGCTCCGGGCCCGGCGCCTCGTTGACGATCACGTGCGTCGGCGCCCACTCGGCGAGGGCCTTGGCCAAGGCGTCGTTGTCGCTTCGCCCGAGGACGGGCACGCTCAGGACCTCGGTCGGGCTTTTCTCGAGGCCCTCGAAGCGGGCCCCCGCGCACAGCCAGCGTGTCGGGACGCCCTCGCTTTCGGCGAAGCCCTGATAGAAAGGAAAAAAGTCGGCGCGCTCGTTGCGGAGGGTCGAGGCGGCCACGAACTCGAGCAGCAGGAGGCGCCTCTTTCCGGACGGCGTCCTCTCCGGCGGGGGCGGCGCGGCCTTCGCCGCGAGGCGGATCGCCTCGGCGAGCAGCGCCTCGCGGTCGTAAGGCGCCCGCGCCTTCTCGAGCAGCCCCAGCAGGGCGAGGGCGACCGCGAGCGGCGTCAGCTCCGCTCCCATTTTCGCGTCGAGGTACAGGCGCAGGGCCCGCGCGTAGGCCGCGTCGTCCCGGAAAAACGCGCAGTCCGCGCCCTCGCGGTCGGCCGCGCAGACGCGCACGTGCATGGCGAAGAAGTCGGCGGTCCTCGCGTCCAGGAATCTCCAGGGGCGCACGTCCTCCAGCTCTCCCTCGTTCTTGAACAGGCCGTACACCTGGCCGCGGTCGGGGAAGCGGCCGGCCAGCGCGCCCGCCTTCTTCGCCAGGCGGAAGATCGGCGTCGCCGGCTCCAGCAGCAGGATCGAATACATCCAATAGCCGCGGGCGGGGAAGCCCCGCTCCGCCGCGCGCTCCAGGTTCAGGCGCACGTCCTCGAGCGTCGTCCACGGCGTGAACAGGATCAGGCCGATTTCGACGAACGGCCCTCCCGCCCGGTACGGGTTGAAGACCCCGGGGAAGGCCGCGTCCCACGATTTCATCAGCGCCAGGAACTCGTCGACCTGGGCGAGGCTGATGTCCTTGTTGAAGCGCGCGTTCTCCCGCTCCGAGAAATTCTCCGCGCCCATGCTCAGGATCCGGATCTCGTGGCCCGCGGCGGCCAGCGCCGGCAGCATCTTCTCGATCCGGCCCCGGAGGCGGAGCACGTCGTCGATCCGCGGGTTGAACAGGAAGATCGCCGGCGGGACCTTCAGGCGCAGGATCAGCGCGAAGACCTCGTCGAACTTCCAGAACGCGCGGATGTCGAAGAACTCGTAGCGGTTCTTGTTGCGGCCGCGGGGGCCGGCCGTCTTGAGGATCCGCCGGAACTGCGTCCCGATGAGAGGCAGGAGCTTGGCCCGGGGGGACGTGAGCGGCAGGCGGGTCGCGCTCGGGCAGAACGAGCAGCCCCGGTGGTTCATGCCGTCCAGGTCGACGCCCGCGAAGTGCGGGTTGCCGGCCGTCGTGCGGCGATTGGCGCAGAGCACCCCGCCGGCGATCGTGATCTGCGGCTTGGCCGCGCGCGCGGCCTTGTTGGCCAGCACGGCGGCGTAATCGGGCGCGGCCGCCTCGACGAGATGCCGTCGGGACAGCGCCGGAGCCTTCACGCCGAGCCAATCGAGGAACCAGCCGCAGAGCGCGGCCTCGCCGCGGGCCTCGTCCGCCGTCGAGTCGCCGGGGAGGTCTCCGGGCAGCGGCATGACGAGGTGCTTGACCGGGGGATCGAAGGAGGACAGCAGCGCCAGCGCCTCCGGGCACAGGACGTCGCTGGTCACCACGTGGGTGGGACGGAATTTTTTCAGGTGCCGCGCCAGCGAGCGCAGGTCCTCCTTCGGCATCGCGGCGAAGAGCGCGCGCCCCGCGGGGGCGCCGTCGAGGTGGGCGATGTCCCCGCCGTAGCAGAGCCAGAGCGTCTTCCCTCGCCGGCCCGCCAGCCCCTTGAGAAAAGGGAAGAGCATGCTCCGCTCGTTGCGGCGAAGGGCCCCTCGAAAGAATTCGACCAGCATCAGGCGCATATCGTTGCCTCGTCCCGACCGATCACGGAACGGCCGCATCCTACCAAATCCTTCCGCGACGACGACGCGAGGCGATTGCATTCGAGCCCCGTTCGGGGCTACACTCACCGGGATGCCGCGAGACCTGCCGCCCCGCCTGCGCTTGATGCTCGTGGAGCTCGTGCCCCACGAGCCCGAGAGGGTCAACCGCAGCCAGGCCTATCCGTGGCTGATGGGGCTGGCCGAGCGGCGCGGGTGGAAGTCCTGGTGGCGCGTGCTCGGCGTGCGCTACGAGCCGACCTTGCTGTACGCGCTCGAGCCGGGGGACCTGAAGGCCCTGCTCGCGGAGGTCCGGCGGCGCAAGCCGGAGGTCCTCGTCGTCAACGAGCGGCTTCGCGAGGATCAGAGAGCCCTCCTCGCCGGCGCGGGCGCCCGCCTCGTGTACTGCTCCCTGGAGACGGCGGAGGACCTCTCGCGCTTCGCCGGGTTCGTCGGCGACCATATCTCGCTGAGCGCCGAGGCGGAGGGCCCCGGCCTGCTCGACGCGATCGAGCCCGTGTTCCGTCGCGAGCGGCTCAACGATTCGCCGTGGCTGTCGCCCCCGTTCATCCGCGTGCTGTCGGGGACGTACTGCTCCTATCTGACGCGCGCCGCCGACAACCCCTTCTACCGGGACCTGAAGCTCCCGTCGGCGACGATGAGCTGCTCCTTCTGCGACTCGGGCCCGGGGAAGGCGCACGCCCGCCCCTTCATCGGCGACGCGGCGTCCTTCGCCGCGCGTCAGGTCCTGGCCGCCTGCGCGCAGCGCGCCTCCGGCGAGCGCCTCGTCTTCGAGGTGTCGGGCTCGGAGCTGTGGCGGCGGCTGGAGGACTTCATCGACGCGCTCGTGAAGGGCGGGGCGAAGGGCGCGGAGCTGCTGTTCATGCCGCGCGTGGACGACCTGCTCGCCGCGCGCGAGGCCGTCGGGCGGTGCCTGCCGCGGCTGGCGGAGAGCGGGCTGTCGATGCGCGTCTACGGCATGAGCGTGGAGAATTTCTCGGAGGCGGAGAACCGGCGCCTGAACAAGGGGATCACGGCGGAGCAGGTGCACGAGGCGGCGGCCTTCATGCTCGAGACGAGCCGGCGCTGGCCCGAGCGGTTCCTCCTGTCGCCGGGCGGCCTGAGCATGATCCTGTTCACGCCCTGGACGACGCTCGAGGACCTCCGCGTCAACCTGGAGAACATCGAGCGCTGCTCTTTGATCGACCCGTCCTTCGCGCTGAGCCGCAGGCTGCAGCTTTTCCCGGGACGCCCGGTGACCTTGCTGGCGGAGCGCGACGGCCTTCTGGCCAAGGACCGCCGGGACCCTTTCTACAACGCGGGCTGCATGACGGGCGCCGATCAGGACGACCTGCCGTGGCGGTTCCTCCATCCCGACGTCGAGGTCCTGTGGCGGCTGGCGCGCAGGCTCTCGTGCGACGGGCCGCGGCTGCCCGCCGGAGATCCGGAGAGCCGGGAGGTCGCCTCCTTTCTCGCGCGCGCGGGCGGCGAGGCGGCGCGGCCGCTGGCGGTGTTCCGGCGCGCGGTGGAGGCGGCGGCGCGCCGGCCCGGGCTCGACTCGGTCTCCGGGCTGCTCGAGCGGCTCGAGCCCGGCGCCCCCGCGCGCCGGGACGCCCCCGGGCCCCGGCGGCAGCCCGGGCGGGACGGCCTCGCTTTCCTCAAGGAGCTTCTCGGGGGGCCGCCGGCGGGCTGGGCTCTCGAGAAGGCCGCGTTCACCTCCCGCTCCTTGGATTTCTCGCTGGTCAACGGCCCCCGGCGGCTCGATTTCGAGGCCGCGCCGCAGCCGCGGCGGGGCCCGGCGGGCGGCGAGCTCGGCGTGGGCCTGCGCTGCGCGCGGGAGGATCTCGCGGAGGACGAGCGGGCGCTCGCGGCCGAGCTCGCCGCCGGGCTGGCCGCGGCGAGCTTCGGCGAGGTGATCGCGCGCCTGCGGCGCGACGACCTGCTCTACTCCGACTCCGACGGCGGCCGGCTCCCCTCGCGGCTGGAGCGCTATTACCGGGTCGTCGATCACACGCCGGACTTCTGGAAGTTCGTCTATCCCCAGTGGCGCTGCCTGGAGGAGAAGGTGAACCTGGGCGCGCACTGGGCGCGCATCAACTACGCGACGCTCGAGTGCCGCTTCGGCAACCCGAACGCCGGCTCGCCCTCCCTGCGCTTCTTCGCCGACGAGGGGGGAGACGAGGCCGAGGACGGCTGCAGGAGCGTGGAGGCCGACATCACCGAGGCGGACGTCGTCGGCGGGCGCACCCAGGAGCTCCTGGGCCGCAGCCTCGACGAGGTCGCGCGCCGGGAGAAGCCGGCCTACATCCACCTCAACACCACCTGCATGCCCGAGCTTCTCGGCGACACGCCCGCGCCCTTCATCGGCCGCATCGAGGCCGAGCTGGGCGTGCCCGTGTTCTGGACGTCGAAGACGCGCCCCGGAGGCCCGCTGTACTCGACCTGGATCGAGCGGCTTCTCGACGAGACCCGCTTCTCCGCCCGCCGCGACCCGCGCGCCGTCCTGCTCGCCGGCGTCGCCTCCCCGGCCGCCCGGGCGCAGGCCGAGGAGCTGTGCGCGGCGCTCGGCGTGCGCGTGCTCGGGACCATTTTCCCGGACCTCGATTTCCGCCGCACCCCCGGGATGCGCGAGGCGAGCGCCGTCGTCTGGCTCGATCCGGTCGGCTGGGAGGCGATCGGCGACGGGCCCTTCCTCCGCCATGACCTCGCCGTGGTCCGGCATCATCCGCCGTACGGGGTGGCGGGCACGCGGGCCTGGCTCGGGCGCGTCGCCTCGGTGCTGGGGCTCGAGGGGGCGGAGGCCGCCTTCGCCCGCGTCCTGGAATCGCGCGCGGCGCCGCTCGACGCGCTCAGGGCGGAGTGCCGGCGGCGGACCGCGGCGCTGATCGGCGACGCCGCCGACATCGAGCTCCTCGCCGCCCAGCGGCGCGTCCTCGGATTTTCGGCGGCCGCCCTGCTGGGAGAGCTGGGCTTCGACGTGCGCTGCCTGGTCTTCGGCCCCGGCGGCAAGGCGGACGCCGCGCGGCTGCGCCGGGCCCGGGCTCCGTCGGGCGCGGGGACGATCGAGTTCGTCCCGTTCTCCTCTCGGGCCCAGCTCGACCGCCTGCTCGCGGGCGGCGTGGACCTGGTCTTCTCCCACTTCAACCACGACCCCAGGCTCG
>JAMPYD010000074.1 GCA_023700845.1 Elusimicrobiota bacterium
CGCCGGACGCGGACGTCGTGCTCATCGAGAACGGGGCCTCGCTCGAGGGAATCGCTCCCGCGATCCAGAATCGTCTCGGCGTCGCCCGCACCGCCGCGTCGGCGGCGCGGGACGAGCGCGACCGCCTGGCCCGCCGGGCGGCCGAGATCCACCGCTATTTCGACTCCGACGCCGAGAAAACGCGCTTGGCCGGCCTTCTGGCGCGGAACCCGGACGACGTGGCCGTGCTGGGCCGGATGGCCGCGATCCACCGGTCGCGCATACAGTTCTGGCACGCGCTGACCTACCTCGACCGCATGGCCGCCTCGCCGCGGGCCTCCCCCGAGCAGCGCGCCGAATTCCTGGGCCAGGCCGGCGAACTGCGTCTGCAGATCGGGGATTTCCCGGCCGCCGCGGCGGATTTTCGGCGCGCGCTGGCGCTGAGGCCCGGCGACTCCGTTTTCCTCCGTCTGCTGGCCGAGGCGCTGCGCGAGCGCCCGGAAGAGGCCCTGCCGTACGCCGACCGCGCGGCGGCCGCCGCGGGCGCCTCCGCCCACGCGCGCTCCCGGGCCAACCTTCTCGCGGGCGATTTGCGGGCCGACATCGGGGACGCCGCGGGGGCCGAGCGGAACGCGGGGCTCGCGCTGAAGGACGCTCCCGGCGATCTCGACGCCCTGCACGCGATGGTTCGCCTCAAGCGCGGGCGCAAGCCGGACGCCCTCGCCTACGCCGAACGCGCCTCGCGCGAGGCCGCGAAGGCTCCGCGGTGGCTGCGGCCCGCCGCCTTCCGCCTGAGCGCGCGCGTCTGGCTCGAGATCGACGAGCCTTCCCGCGCCGCCGACGAGCTCGGACGGGCCCTGCGGCTCGACCCGGAGGACCTCGACGCCCTGCGGCTCCTCGTGCCCATCAAGGGCAAGCTCGCGCCGAAGCAGCTCGCCGGCCTGCGCTGGCCGGCGCTCGCCTCGGGCGGGACGGCCACGGAGGAGCCGGCGCCGTGGAGCGAGGCGCAGGCCCGCCGCGCGCTCCGGGACAATCCCTCGGACCTCGAAGCCCTGCGCCGGCTCGCCGAGCTCTCCCGCGAGCGGCCCGCGGAGGCCGCGGCGCACGCCCAGACCTTCATGGACGTCCTCTGGCGTGCGCCCGCCTGGCAGAGGGAGGACGCCGCGCTCGCCCTCGTCCGCCTGTGGCGCGCGCTCGGCGACGAGTCGAAGGCGACCCTCGTTCTCGAGCGGGTCCTCGACCTTCAGTCCGACTCCATCGCGAGCTGGCGGCTCGCCGTGGAGATGTCCCACTCGGAGGCGACCGTTTACGAGCCCAGCTGGGTGATCGGGTCCTACTGCACGGCCGCCTCGATGCGTCTGGCGCTCGACGACCGCGCCGGCGCCGAGGAGGAGCTCGCGCGCGCGCTGAAGCTTCAGCCGGCCGATTCCTGGGCGCTGGAGCTCATGGAACGGGTCAAAAAGATCCCCTGACGGCGGGCTCTTGCGGGAACTTCCGTTGCATGGTATGCTTTGAATGATGGCGCGCAAAGCCTTCGGACTGCTCCTCGGTTTAGCCCTCTCCGTCTCCTGGGCGGGGCCCCTGTTCGCCATGTCCGTCGGGCCGAGCCACGCCTGCTGCGCGGGCGGCGACGCCCCGATGCCGTCCCCCGACGATAGGGACCTGCCGGCCTGCTGCCGCCCGGTCGACGCCGTGCCTTCGCCGGCCGCCGCCTCCCTTCAGGCGCCCGCTCCCGCCGTTCTTCCGTGCGCCGTGACCGCGTCTCCGGCGCCCGCCGTCGACCGCCTCGCCCCGCCGCGCCTCGTTCCCTCGGCGCCGCAGGCCCCGCCCGGCAGGCATTCCGGGCTGTCTCCGCCCTCCTCCGGACTGTAAGGTCCGCCGCTCGTCCGCGTCCAGCGGATGAAGCCGTCCGACGCCGTTTCCGGAGGAATCGTGTTCCATTTCATCACAGCCGTTCTGCTGGCCCTGCCCGTCTCGTCGCGCGCCCAGGACCCCGTCGCCGTGTCCTCGAGCTCGCTCAGCCTCGCCCAGGCCCTGGACTCCGCCCGCCGGGGCAACCCCGAGATCCGGGCCGCGCTCCGGCGCTGGGACGCGGCGCGCAAGAGGATTCTCTCCGAGTCGACCCCCGACAAGCCCCGCCTCGACATCGAGCGGATGTACGCCCCGTCCGGCAAGACCCCTTTGAACGGCGCGGACGAGAAGGCGCTGTCCGTCACCCAGGAGCTTCCCTTTCCCAGCACTCTGTATCTGCGCGGCAGCCGCGCGGCGAAGGCGGCGGGCGTGGCCGAGCAGGCGTATCTCGCCAAGGTCCGGGAGATCCGGGCGCGCACCCGCTCGTCCTACGCGGCGCTGTACCTGTCGATCAAGAGCCGCGGCCTGCTCGAGGAGAACATCGACCTGATGCGCCGCTTCGCCCGGGTCGCGGAATCGAAGGTGGCCGCGGGCATGTCCGCCGAGTCGGACGCGCTGAAGGCCCAGGTGGAGCTGACCCGGATGCTGAACATGGGCCTGTCCCTCGACGAGGAGCGGGAGGTCGCCTCGGTCGAGCTCAACGCCCTGATGGGGCGCGCGGCGGGGGAGCCGCTCGGCGAGCCGCGGGATCTCCAGCCCGGGAACCCGGAGAAGCCGTTCGCGGAGCTCGAGGCCGCGGCGTTCTCCCGCCGCCCCGAGCTGCGCGGAGCCGTGCTCGCCGCCGAGCTGTCCGGGACCTCGCTGTCGCTGGCGCGGTCGGAGTTCCTGCCCGACCTCATGGTGTCCTACCGCAGCCGCCGCGACCCGATGCGCGGGCGCACGAGCGACGCGGTCCTGGGGCTGTCCCTGCCGCTGTGGTTCTGGAAGCCGTCGGCGATGGTCGCCGAGGCGTCCGCGGAGCGGGACGCGGCCGAGGCCGAGCTGGAGGCCGCGCGGCTGGCGACGGCCGCCGACGTGCGCGCGGCGTTCGTCCGGGCGCGGACCTCGCGGCGCCTGGTCGAGAGCTACCGCACGAGCCTGCTCCCGCAGGCCGAGTCGGCCCTCAAGACCGCCGAGTCGGGCTACCGGGCGGGCTGGACCACCTTCCTGGATCTGCTCGACGCCCAGCGCTCCCTGCTGAGCTTCAAGCTCGACTACTACCGTTCTCTGGCCGAATACGAGCGGCGCGCCGCGGACCTCGAGCGCGTGATCGGAGAGGAGCTGTGACTTCCATGAACAAGAAAATCGTCCTGATCGCCGTCGTCGCCGCCGCGGGGGCCTTCGGCGCCTACTCCCTCTACCATCGAGGTCACGCCTCGCACGAGGCCCATCCGGCGGCGACCTACCAGTGCCCGATGCACCCGGCCGTCACCGCGGACAAGCCGGGCAGCTGCCCCATCTGCGGGATGGACCTCGTCCTCGTCGAGCCCGCGCAGGCGCCCTCCGCCGCGGGGGCCGCGCCGGACCCCGGCGTCTCCGGTCAGGCCGCCGCGATCATCGACCCGCGCAGGCGGACCCTCATCGGCATGAAGACCGAGAAGCTCGCGCGCCGGAGGCTCAAGTTCACCGTGCGCGCCTCGGGCAGCGTGGCCTACGACCCCGAGCTGTACAACGCGATCTCCGAGCACCACTCGGCGATGGTCGCGCGCGACAAGGTCGCGGACAGCCCCTGGCCCGACGTGCACGAGCGCGCCGAGGCCCTGGTGCGCGCCTCGGCCCTGCGCCTGCGGCAGCTGGGCCTCTCCGAGGCTCAGATCGAGTCCTACACCGGCACCGAGGCGGTGCCGGAGAACCTTCTGATCGGCGGCTCCGGCGGCTCGGTGTGGGTGTACGCCCAGATCTACGAGTACGAGATCTCGAAGATCCGCCCCGGCCTCGAGGCGGAGATCACGACGCCCGCCTACCCGGGCCGGATCTTCCGCGGCACGGTCCGCACCGTCGATCCGAACCTCTCGCCGGAGACGCGCTCGCTGCGCGCGCGCATCGAGGTCCCCAACCCCGGCGGGCTGCTCAAGCTCGAGATGTTCGTCAACGCCGCGATCAAGGCGGACCTCGGCGTCGCGCTCGCCCTGCCGGAGGGGGCGCTGCTCGACAGCGGAACGCGCAAGCTCGTCTTCATCGACGCCGGCGAGGGGCGCATCGAGCCTCGCGAGGTGCGCGTGGGCCGGGAGGCCGACGGCTACTACGAGGTGCTCTCGGGCGTCCGGGAGGGCGAGGAGGTGGTGACGACCGCCAACTTCCTCATCGATTCCGAATCCAAGCTGAAGTCCCTCGTCGCGCCCGGCAAGCACGAGCACTGAGCCCCTCATGATCAAGAAAACGATCGCCTGGTCGGCCCACAACAAGTTCCTCGTCCTGGCCCTGACGGCCGTCGCGATGGCCGCGGGCTGGTACTGCATGAAGAACATGCGGCTCGACGCGATTCCGGACTTGTCCGACACGCAGGTCATCATCTACTCGCGCTGGGACCGCTCGCCGGACATCCTCGAGGACCAGGTCACCTACCCGATCGTCACCGCGCTGCTCGGCGCGCCGAAGGTCAAGGCCGTGCGCGGCTTCTCCGACTTCGGCTTCTCCTACGTCTACGTCGTCTTCGAGGACGGCACCGACGTGTACTGGGCGCGCTCGCGCGTGCTCGAGTACCTGAGCAAGATCCTCCCGCAGATGCCCGAGGGGGTGCGCACCGAGCTCGGCCCGGACGCCACCGGCGTCGGCTGGGTGTACCAGTACGCCCTGGTCGACAAGACCGGGCGGCACAGCCTCGCGGACCTGCGCTCCTTCCAGGACTGGAACCTGCGCTATCACCTGCAGGCGATCCCCGGCGTGGCCGAGGTCGCCTCCATCGGCGGCTTCCAGAAGCAGTACCAGGTCCAGGTCGACCCCAACGCGCTGGCCGCCTACCGCATCCCGCTCTCCAAGGTCGTCGACGCCGTGCGCGACGGCAACAACGACGTCGGCGGCCGCCTCGTCGAGTTCGGCGGGGCCGAGTACATGATCCGCGGCCGCGGCTACGCCAAGTCGACGGAGGACCTGGAGCAGATCGTCGTCGGCCGCGACAAGAAGGGCACCCCCGTGCTCGTCAAGAGCGTCGCCAAGGTGGCGCTCGGGCCGGACATCCGGCGCGGCGTCTCCGACCTCGACGGGGAGGGGGACGCCGTCGGCGGGATCGTGGTCATGCGCCACGGGGAGAACGCCCTCGCCGTCATCGAGCGGGTCAAGGCGCGCCTCGCCGAGGTCGCGCCGTCCCTGCCCGAGGGCGTCGAGGTCGTCGAGACCTACGACCGCTCCGAGCTCATCGAGGGCGCGATCGCGACGCTCAAGCACGAGCTGTTCACCCAGCTCGCGCTCGTGAGCCTCGTCCTGCTCGTCTTCCTCTGGCACATCCCGTCCGCGATCGTGCCGATCGTGACCATCCCGATCTCGACCCTGCTCGCCTTCATCCCGCTGTACTTCATGGGCGTCAGCGCCAACATCATGTCGATCGCCGGGATCATGCTCTCCATCGGCGTCCTCGTCGACGGCTCGATGGTCGAGGTGGAGAACGCGTACAAGAAGCTCCAGCTCTGGGACGAGGGCGGGCGCAAGGGCGACTACCACGCCGTGCGCCTGGAGGCGATGCAGGAGGTCGGTCCGTCGGTGTTCTACTCCCTGCTCGTCGTCGCCGTGGCCTTCTTCCCGATCTTCGCGCTCGTCGACCAGGAGGGCCGCCTGTTCAAGCCCCTGGCCTACACGAAGAACCTGACGATGTTCCTCGCCGCCTTCCTCGCCGTGACGCTGGACCCGGCGGTGCGCATGATGTTCTCGCGCATGGATTTCTTCGTCTTCAAGCCGGCGTGGCTGGCGTGGACCGTCAACCAGGCGGTCGTCGGGCGCTACTACGCCGAGGAGCGGCACCCGATCAGCAAGATCCTGTTCCGCGTCTACGACCCCGTCTGCCGCTGGTCCCTCGAACGCCCGTGGAAGGTGATCGGCGCCGCCGCGCTCGTCACCTTGGCGACCGTCCCGGTCTACCTCAAGCTCGGCTCGGAGTTCATGCCCCCGCTCAACGAGGGCACGATCCTGTACATGCCGACGACCTTGCCGGGCATCTCGGTCACCCAGGCCGCGGACCTCCTCCAGCGGCAGGACGCGATCCTCAAGAGCTTCCCCGAGGTGGAGCGCGTCTTCGGCAAGGCGGGGCGCGCGGAGACCTCGACCGATCCGGCCCCGTTCTCGATGATGGAGACCACCGTCCTGCTCAAGCCGATGGAGCAGTGGCGCCCGAGGGAGCGCTGGTACTCCGGCCTGCCCTCGTTCCTGCACGGCCCGCTGCGGAGGATCTGGCGGGACCGCATGTCCTGGGAGGAGCTCGTCGCGGAGATGGACGCGCGCATGAAGTTCCCCGGCGTGACAAACGCATGGACGATGCCCATCAAGGCGCGCATCGACATGCTGACCACCGGCGTCCGCACGCCGATCGGCATCAAGGTCCAGGGCGCGGACCTTTCCGAGATCGAGGCGGTGGGCCTGCGCATCGAGTCGGCCCTGCGCGGCGTGCGGGGCACCCGCTCGGTCTACGCGGAGCGCACGGCCGGCGGCTACTTCGTCGACTTCCACCTCAAGCGCGACCAGCTGGCCCGCTACGGCCTGTCGGTCAAGGAGGTCGAGGAGGTGATCATGTCGGCGATCGGCGGCGACGCGGTGACGGTCACCGTCGAGGGCCGCGAGCGCTACAGCGTCAACGTCCGCTACCCCCGCGAGCTGCGCGACAACCTCCCGAAGCTGCGGCGCGTGCTCGTCTCCACGATGGACGGCGCGCAGATCCCGCTGGCGCAGCTGGCCGACATCGAGCTGGCGATGGGACCGGCGATGATCCGCAACGAGAACGGCCTGCTCACCGGCTACGTCTACGTGGACGTCGCCGGGCGCGACATCGGCGGCTACGTCGACGAGGCCAAGAAGAAGGTGGCCGACGCCGTCTCCTTGCCCGCCGGCTACGCCCTGCAGTGGAGCGGGCAGTATGAGAACCTCTCCCGCGTCCGGGAGCGGATGGCGCTGCTGCTGCCTCTGACCGTGGTCCTCATCGTCCTTCTGATGTACATGAACACGAAGTCCTGGGTGAAGACGGGGATCGTGATGCTCGCGGTGCCGTTCTCCCTGATCGGGGCCTTCTGGGGCTTCTACCTCCTCGACTACAACCTCTCGGTGGCGGCGTGGGTGGGCATGATCGCGCTGATGGGCCTCGACGCCGAGACCGGGACGTTCATGCTCCTGTACCTCGACCTGGCCTACGCGGACGCCGTGCGCGAGGGGAGGATGCGGACCTACTCGGACCTGAAGGAGGCGGTGGTGCACGGCGCGGTCAAGCGCATCCGCCCGAAGATGATGACGGTCTTCACCGACTTCTTCGGCCTGATGCCGGTGATGTGGGCGATCGGCGCGGGCTCCGACCTGATGAAGCGCATCGCCGCGCCCATCATCTTCGGCCTGTTCACGAGCTTCGCGATGGAGCTCGTCGTCTATCCCGCCGTCTTCCTGCTCTGGAAGTGGCACGGCGACATGAAGAAGGGCAAGGCGGTGCCGGACGCCGCCTCTCTGCAGGTGATGGAAGACTGAAATGGAGGTTGTAGGCATATGACGAAATCGACGCGATTCTCGATCTTGGCGCTCGTTCCGGCGCTGCTCCTGTCGGGCTGCATGATGATGCACGGACGCCACGGCGGCCCGTCCAAGGCGATCTGCCCGGTCTCCGGGGAGACGGTCAAGGTCAAGTCCGACACCCCCAGCATGACCTGGAAGGGCCGGCGGCTGTATTTCTCCAGCGAGGAGAACCTCAAGAGATTCGCCGCGGCGCCGGACTCGTTCAAGACCCCCGAGCAGGCTCCGCCCTCGGGGGCCCACGAGGGGCACTGAGATGGGCTCGCTTCTGATCATGGGCGTGATGATGGGCGTCATGGGGGCGGTCGGTCTCGGGTCCCTGTGGAATTCCCGGAAGGCGCCCGCGGAGGCCCCGGCCTTCGC
>JAMPYD010000075.1 GCA_023700845.1 Elusimicrobiota bacterium
CAACATGAACGACTGGTGGACCGCCGAGGACGCGAAGGCCTTCGAGAGCCGCGCGCAGTGCTTCGTCGACCAGTACGGAGCCTACGAGGTCCTGCCGGGCGTCAAGCTCAACGGCAAGCTGACCTTGGGCGAGAACACCGCCGACAACGGCGGCCTGATCGTCGCGGGGCTCGCCGTGGACAAGCTCGGCCCTCGGAAAAAGTGGAAGGGCTTCACGCCGCGCCAGCTCCTCTACCTGGGCTTCTCCCAGATCTGGTGCCAGAACCGGACCGAGCAGGAGGCGCGCCGGCTCGCGCAGGTGGACTCCCACTCGGCCGCGCGCGAGCGCGTGATCGGGCCTCTGTCGAATTCGCCCGAGTTCGCGAAGGCGTTCTCGTGCAAGCCCGGCGACCCCATGGTCGCGCCGAAAGCCTGCCGCGTCTGGTGACCCTTGAATGCGCGCTAGAAATTCCTGCTTCGCAGCTCTCGTCTGCCTGCTCCTCATCCGTCCGGCGTACGCGGGCAAAAATGACGACTTGCTGGCGGCCGTCAAGTCCAAGGATTGGCCGGCCGCGAAGTCGCTCGTGGATAAAGGCGCGGATCCAAAGGCGAAGGATTCCGACGGGATCAGCGCTCTGCACTGGGCGGCTCGCGAGGGCAACGCGGATTTCATCGGGTCCTTGATCTCGAAGGGCGCGGAGGTCGACGGCAAACTCAAGATCGACGGCGCCACGCCGCTGGTCTGGGCCGTCTACGCCGGGCATCCGGAGGTCGTCAAGCTTTTGATCGGCCATGGAGCGCGCGTCGATTGGACCTATAAAGGAAACGCTCAAATGCAGGACGGCTCCCTCCTTCATGCGGCGGCCGGGCGCAATTCCGAGATCGTGCGCCTATTGCTCGACGCCGGCCATGCGGCCGATGTGAAGAACTCCACCGGGAAAACCCCTTTATTTTGGGCGGCCTCGAGCGGGAATATCCCCGCCATCGATGTGCTCGTCGCGCGCGGCGCCGATGTCGACGCGCGCTCCAACAGCGGCTTAACGCCGCTTCACGACGCGTATGATTCCAACGAGCTGGACGCCGCCGACGCGCTTCTGGCGCGCGGCGCGGACATCAATGCGGTCTCCGGCACGGGCACCATCTTGTCTAAAGTGGTCGAAAAACAGGCGGCGGACATGCTTTCCCTCATGCGCATGCTGATCTCGAAAGGCGCCGACGTCAATCTCGCCGACCGGAACGGCGACACGCCGCTTTACGTCGCCGCGAGGCGGAATCTGTCGGAAGCGGCCGGAATCCTCCTCGGCGCGGGCGCCAAGCCCGATGTGGTCTGTCATTCAGCCGAGACGCCGCGCCAGCTATTCGCGAAGCACGGGGTCAAGAACCTCGAGGAGCTTATGCCGTTCGCGACGCGGGTCAACCTCTTCGTGCAATCGCGCCTCGACGCTTGGATGAAGAAGGACGAGTTCGAGACGAAGGCCGACTACGACGCTCGCATGAAGCTCAAGAAGCGCAAGGCGGCGGAGCTGATGGGGGAGGCCTTCGAGCATTTCGGAGTCTGGAAGAGCGTCTCGATCGGGCTCTACGACGCGGAGAGCGGCACCTTCAAGCTGACGATCCGGCAGATCGGCGATATCATCATGCCCGTCTCGAAAGAGCGCGCGAGGGAGTTCAAGCAGAACTTCGCCTCTTACACGCACCAGGCGGAGTTCGCCCAATCCGCGACGGGCTGGAGCCTGAGCCGTCTGAAGATGATCCCGCCCGGCGGCGCCGACCCGTTCGTCTACGACGCCGCCCGGCAGGCGAGCTATCTGCCCGTCGTGTTCGACGTCAAGATGGGCGGCAAGGGCGTCGACACGTCGTTCGCGAGCGCCAGAGAGATCAAGACCGCGACGAAGAGAGTCACGCTCGCGGCCGCCGACGACGTCGACGTCATCCCCAGGTTCTCCGCGGCCGCGCGGGATCACGATGTCGCGGTCGTCATCGGGGTCGAGAGCTATCGCGGCCTGCCGAAGTCCGCCTATTCACGCGGCGATGCGGAGCTCATGAAGAAATATCTCATCGCGCTGGGCTATCGCGAGCGCAACGTCAGCCTGCTTCTCGACGGTCAGGCCACCTACATCGACATCAAGAAGACGCTCGAAACCTGGCTGCGCAACGTCGCCAAGCCGGATTCGACCGTATTCGTCTACTATTCGGGACACGGCGCTCCCGATCCGGCCTCCGGCGAAAGCTATATCGTGCCGTTCGACGGCGATCCCGAATATCTCGGCGATACGGCCTATCCGCTCAAGAAGCTCGTCGCCGGCCTCAACGCCCTGGCCATCAAGGAGGCGGTCCTCGTTCTCGACTCATGCTTCTCCGGCGTCGGCGGCCGCTCCGTGTTAGCGAAGAACGCACGCCCGCTGGTCGCGAAGGCGCAGGGTCCGGTCCTCAATGACAACGTGGCTATGCTGAGCGCCTCGGGCTCCGATCAGGTCTCCACCTCGAGCGAGGATTTCGGGCACGGCGTGTTCACGTACTATTTCCTCAAGGCGTTCAAAGAGGGCAAGCGCGATCTTGCGGACGTTTACTCTTACCTTCGCCCTCTCGTCGAGGACGAGGCCCGCCGCCAGAACGCGCGCCAGACTCCCACGATGTCGCCCTCGGCGGAGAAGTCCAAAGGGCGCTTCAGCCTGGTGAAGTAGGGCTTAGCCAGAACCGCACCGCGCAGGCCGCGCGCATGCTCGTCTGGTGGTGCTTAGGCCGAAAGGCCGCTGAGCAGGCGCCGGCGCACCGAGAGGGCGATGCGGGACAGCTCCGCGCGGCGCTCGGAGAGCGTCGCCGCGGTCCACGTCGAGTGCAGCGCCGCGAGCTTCAGGTCGCCGCGGTCGAGCGCCGCGACGGCGCCCTCCAGATTGCGGGCGGCGAGGCGCTTGGCCTCGACGCGGCCGCGCCCGGCCCACTCGGCGGCGGCGGACAGCCGCGCGCGCGCCTGGGCCCGGTCGGCGGCCGTCGGCCGCGGAGAGGAGAGCAGGGCCTCGGCGTGGCGCAGGCTCGTCTCGAAGCCGAGCGTCTCCAGGTAGTCGGCGCGCGTGGACTCGAGCGCGTGCACCTGGGCGCGCAGCGCGGAGGAGAGCTTCTCGTAGGGGACCGGGCCGGCGGTCTTCACCTCGGGGTGGGGGACGAGGTCCTTGGCGGCGAGGAGCGCGTCGGACTTCGGGCGCTTGGCCAGCGCCTCGAAGGCGGCGGCGGCCTTGAGGTCCGCGGCGTCGCGGCCGGCGAGGCGCAGGGTCGCGGCGGCGGCGCGCAGGACCTTGCGCGCCTCGGCGGGGCGGCCGTTGCGCGCGTGGCGCGCGGCCTGCTCGAGCTCGGCGTGGATGTTCGACCAGCGGTTCCAGACGACGTAGGGGCGGCCGTCGCCGAAGACTTCCTCGCCGCGGGCGAGCGCTTCGAGACGCGTCGCCTCCGCGGCGGAGGCGGCGGCGCTGTTGTGCGCGCCGACCAAGGACCACAGGGCCGCGTTGCGCTTGAACGCCTTCGGGGCGACCGGGGACGCGTCGGAGATCAGCTCGCGCGCGACGCGCAGCTGCAGCCCGGCCAGCTCGCCGCTGACGGCGGCCAGGCGCAGGGGGGAATCCGCGCGCTCGGCCTTGGCGCGCTCGCGGCGCAGGACCTTCACGCGCGCGCGCGGCGTCTCGCCTTCCTGAAGCTCGGCGGCGGGAAGGCCGGCGATGACGCCGTCGAAATCGACGATCAGCGCGCGCTTGAGGGCGTTGAGGGCGGCGGGCGTCTCGTTGGCCTTCTCGCGCGAGTGGATGTCGGCCAGCGCGGCGTAGAGGCGGTCCGCGTCGTCGCGCAGGCCGAGGACGGTGCGGGCCGGAAGCGCGGCCGGGACGGCCGCGGCGGGCGCCTGCGGCGCGGCGGGGGCGGACAGCAGCGAGGGGGCGAGGGCCGCGGCGGGCGTCGCGGCGAAGGAAGGCGCGGCGATCGCGGGGGCGGTGACGGCGGCGACGGACGGAGACGCGGAGCCCTGAAGGGCGGGGACGACCCGGACCTGGGCGGCGGCGGGAAAGGCGAGGAAAAGGGCGAGCAGGGACCGGAGGATCTTCATGAGCCTATTCTACCGCGCTCCGGACGCGCCGCTCTGGGTCCTGCGCTCCCCCGGGCGGGGGGCCCAAAGGGCCCCTGGCGGGAGGGCGTTTCCGAGGCTACACTGGCGTCGATGGCCCCCCGGTCCCTGTTCGCGTTCCTCTTATTGGTCCTCGCCGCGCCCGGCCGGGCGGGCGAGGTGCGCGTGGTCGTCGAGCGCGTCGAGACCGCGCCCCGGATCAGCGCGCCCGTCCTCTCCGTCCCCCTGGTCTCGCCCGTGCAGAACCTGGCGCCGTCCTTGTCTCCGGCGTTGATGTCGCCCGCCGCGTCGCCCGCGGCGATCGCCCCGATCCCCGTCCTGCCCGCGCCCGCCGCCGGCCTGGCGCCCGCCCGGGCGCTCGTCCCGGCCAAGGCCGCCGCGTCCTTGCCCGACGCGCCGCCCCGCGGCCCTCCCGCGGGGGCCGCTCCCGCCGAGACGGACTCCGGCGACGCGCTGTTCGACGGCGCGAAGGCCGCCGAGATCCTGTCCGGCGCCGCGCGCTCCGTCTCCGGCCGTCCGCTCGCGGCCGGCGTCTTCATCCAGAACGAGCAGGAAGGCAGCCTCATCGCGCAGGATTCCCGCGACTCGTCCGGGACCTTCTTCAAGTATTACCGGCCCGTCGAACTGCGTCCCGCGCTCGTCGCCGAGGTGCGGGCCGGCCTCAAGGGCTTCGCGAAGGCCGGCTACGGCCTGCGCCGCGCGCTGGCGCCGTTCTCGAAAGGCGACGGCGCGGTCTGGGAGGCCCTGAGCAAGGACGCCAAGCTCGCCTACCTCGACAAGTACGAGAAGGCGGTGATCGCCGAGCGCGGCGCCCAGGCCGCGTGGAAGGGCAAGACCTTCCTCCTGATGGAGCGCTCCGCCGGCGCGCCCGATTTCCTCGCCCAGCATCCCGACATGGAAGCGCCGCCCGCGGGCTACGAGCACGTCCCGGGACACCGTTTTCTCCAGCCCGAGATCGTCAGCGGCAAGACGACGCCGGCCGCGTCGGTCGGCGAGGCGCTCGGCCGCACGCGGCGCATCATCGGCGACACGGGCCACGCGGGCACGCAGTACCACGTCTTCGTGAAGGCCGAGCCCGCGGCCCTGCGCGCCCAGCTCGCGGGCCTCCAGGCCGCGCTCCAGGCGTTCAACGACGCGCTGTACGCCCGGGCGGTCCAGGACAGCTTCCAGAACGTCGTGCACGCCTCGCTTCAGCCCTGGCACGCGGGCCGCTCCCGCCGCGTCGCCGGACTGCTCGCCGCGGAGGGGGAGGCGCACCAGCCGTCGGCGGAAGATCCGGACAGCGAGAAGCACGCCTTCGTCGGCCTGCGCTGGTGGGGCATGGAGAACGGCAAGGCCGTCGTGTCTCTCGAGCTGCGCGGCGCGAGCCTGCCCTTCAAGGCCCGCAAGTCCGCGGCGCGCGACATGGAGACGGCCGAGCTCCCCAAGCGCGACTACGGCGAGGCGGAGCGCTGGCTCTCCTTGATCTCCGCCTACGCGGAGTCGCTCGCGAAGGGAACGGCGCCGAAGGCCGCGGGGCGGCCGCTGGTCCTCGACGCGGCGGCGGCGGACGCCCTGCTCGCGGCGCGGGCGGCCGAGCGCGGCATGCCGCCGGGCTCCTATCTGCCGGCCGGGGAGCTCTCGAAGCGGTTCACCGGCGGCGTCGCTCCGGGCCTGCTCGCGCCGTTCGCCGCGTCGGCGCCGGGCTCTCCCGAGCTGAACCGCTTCATGGACGAGTGGCTCGACGTGTCCGCGAGGGTCCGCTCGCTGGAAGCCTCCGGGGGGACCTTGGCCGACGCGCGGCGCCTGCTCGAGTACCAGCTGTGGAGCGCCTACGCCGGCTGGGGCCGCTCGCACGAGCCGGTCGCCCGCGCGCGCCTGGCCGCGATCCTCGCGACCCGCTGAGCGCCCGCCCTCGGTCCCGGCGCTCGCCGGCTAGCTGATCCCGGCGGCGGAGAAGAAGTAGGCGTTCTTTTTTAGATCGAACTTTCCTCCCAGCAGCTTCTCGAAATAGGGGACCCGGTCCCCCACGAGCTCGAAGCTGCCTGAGTACAACTCGAGGTCGTCGGCCGGCGCATTGAAGAGCTTGTGCAGGGCTCCCAGATCCGGGTTATCGATCTCGCGCTCCCAGATCAGCTTCTCGGTCTTATTGTCGTAGCACTCCACGACGTAGGTGATCTTTTTATATTCCATGGCTCAATCCTCTTGAGTGGTTTGACGGGCGAACCGGGCAGCGAGAATCGACATGACGCTCAGGACGAAGACCGTCAGCGTGCGCCCGGCCCACAGCTCGAGCCCCGGGCTCCAGATCAGCGCGGTCACGACGCCGGACACCGCGTAGCCCATGAAGTAATCCACCGGCAGGCCGAGGATCTTGCGGCGGAACCACGCCACCTCGCGCGTGCGCAGGGCGTCGAAGCCCCAGGCGGGATTCCAGACGAACCACTGCAGGTCCCACGCCGCGGTGACGAGCATGTAAGAGGACAGGCACTTGGCCCACAGCGCGAGCGAGAAGCCGGCGAACGCGAGCGGCAGGTGGAACATGCCGATCAGGAACAAGGTGAGCCAGAGGTGATAGCCGGTGAGCTCCTTGCCGTTGGTGAGATTGAGCCACCACTCGGGGCCCCAGCGCCAGGTGGGGAGGTTGACGGCCCAGCCGTGGGCGCCTTCGATGTGAATCTCCACGCGGGCGAGGATGTGGCAGAGGATGAAGAGGTACAGACCCTCGCCCGCCCCGGCGAGAAGATCGGCGCTCATTTCCGCTTCTCTTTGATGTGCTTGCGCGCCGCCTTATGGATGGCCTTCCACTTCTGCTTCTCGCTCACCGCCGCGGGAGCCTCGCGGCGGGCCGCCTCGTGGGCGGCCTCGCGCCGGAGCTTGGCCCAGGACGCGAGGCGGTCGGCGGCCAGGGTCCCGGCCTCGACGGCGGCCTTCACCGCGCAGCCGGGCTCGGAGCCGTGGGCGCAGTCCTTGAAGCGGCAGGCGGGCGCGAGGGCCTCGATGTCGTCGAAGGTCATCTTCAGGCCCTGCTCGGCGTCCCAGAACTGCATCTCGCGCATGCCGGGGGTGTCGAGGAGGATGCCGCCGCCGGGAAGGATGAAGAGCTGCCGGTGCGTCGTGGTGTGGCGGCCGCGCTCGTCGGAGGCGCGGGTCTCGGCGGTCTTCAGCGCCTCGTTGCCGGCCAGGCGATTGACCAAGGTGGACTTGCCCACGCCCGAGGAGCCGATGAGGCCGACCGTGCGCCCCGGCTTGATCCAGGCGGAGAGGGCGTCGAGGCCCGCCGCCGTCTTCGCGCTGATCGCGACCACGGCGGCGTCGCCGGCGGCCCGGCGCGCCTCGGCGAGGAACGGCTCGGGCTCCGCGCAGGAGTCGAGCTTGTTGAGGATCAGGACGGGCTCGGCGCCGCTCTCGCGGCTCACGGTCAGGAAGCGCTCCAGGCGCCGGGGGTTGAAGTCGGCGTTGAGCGCGGTCATGACCAGGACGGTGTCGAGGTTCGCGGCGATGACCTGCTCCTCCATCGTTTCGCCGGCGGCCTTGCGCGAGAGCTTGGTGCGGCGGGGGAGGATGCGGCGGATCAGGACGACCTTCTCGTTGGGCACCGACTCGGCGCTGACCCAGTCGCCGACGGCGGGCAGGCCGGCGCGGCCCTCGGCCTTGTGGCGCATGTTGCCGGGCGTGCGCGCGGACTTCACGCCCTGCTCCGAGACGATCTGGAACAAGCCGCGCTGCTCCTCGATCAGGCGGGCGGGGAAAAGGCCCTTCGCGGCGTCGCC
>JAMPYD010000076.1 GCA_023700845.1 Elusimicrobiota bacterium
CGAACCCCCTCAATTGTTCCGTCCGAATGTTGGCATGAAAATTGATCGCGATAGGCGACGGCCGCTCATCCTCATCACCGGAGATCATTCATGCTTAAGACGAAGGTTTATTCGATCGCGCTTCTTCTCGCCGCGGGGCTGATGCTTCCCCCCTCCGCATCGGCGGGCGACTTGCCCATTCCCGCGGAGGCCGTGGAAAAGGCCCAAACCTTGATCAAGGCCTCATCCAAGCTGGGCGCCAGGCACGCGGCCGAGGCGAAGCGGCGCGAGGGCCGGACCCAGGCTCCGGCGATCGACGCCGGCTTCGAGAAATTCCTCAAGATCAAGAATCTCTGCGCGGACAAGGTCCCCGGCGGCGAGGCCTTCGACGTGCTGGCGGCGAACTTCAAGACATGGGAAGGCGGCGAGGCTCCGGCGCGCAAGGCCAACGGCTGCCTGGGGCCCGGCGACTACTGCAGCTCCAGCATCTGGTGCTGCGGCGCCATGGCCTGCAGGGGCGGCGTCTGCGGCGGCGCCGGCGAAGATCGCTGCATCCCCCGCGGCCGGCCCTGCGGCGGAAGCATCTGGTGCTGCGGCGCCGCGATCTGCAACGACCGGGGCCACTGCCAGTAGCCTCAGCGGCGGAGCAGGTCCTCGGCGGACGCCGCTGGCGGCGGCGGCGGCCCGGGGTTATAATGCGGGATCGTGAAAAAGATCCCGATTCTCCTCGCCGCGCTGGCGCTGTGCGCTCCCGCGCACGCCACCCCCGGGTTCGCGCCGCTCGAGAAGGTCCGGGCGTGGCCGGTCTACGACTCGCGCGAATCGGGAGAGACGGATCTCGGCGATCTGTGCCGCATGGCCCGCCTTCCCTGCGGCGTCGTCGCCGGCAAAGGCGAGACGCTCAAGGCGCCCGCGGGGCCGATCGCCGGGCAGACCGCCGGCGCGATCCTCGACCGCGTGCTCGCCGCGCATCCGGGCTACGCCGCGGAGATGCGCGAGGGCGTCCTCTTCGTGAGCCGCCCCCGGGACGCCTGCGCGTCCGCCCTCGAGCGCCCCGCCGCGGCGAGGCGCTATCCCGTGCGGACGGCGCGCGTCGCGGCCTGGATGGTCCTGCGCGCCTCGGGCTGGCCCGCCCTCGCCGACGCGGGGCTCGCCTCCCTCGCCGGGAGCGCGGAGGACGCCCGCTACCTGAACGTCGACGTCATCGTCCACGCGGGCCCGAGCGTGCGGCGGACGCTCGACGCGATCGCGCGCGGCGACGGCCGCATGCTGTGGGCGGCCGAGAGCGACGGGAAGTCGTGCGCCGGGTTCCGCTTCGAGAACTGGCGCTCGCCCCAGGCGATCGACAAGGGCTCGATCCTGGTTTCCGTTTCCGGACCCGAAAAAATTCCATAATACGGCCATGAAAGTGAGCCTGGCGGGCGGCACGGGCTTCATCGGGAGCGGGCTCGTCGAAGCGCTGCTCAAGCGCGGAGACGCGGTCGTCCTGCTCACGCGCAACCCCGCCGCCGCCCAGCAGCGCTGGGACGCGAAGGTCGACGTGCGGCTCTGGAACGGCCGCGACCCGGGCCCCTGGGTGATGGCCCTCGACGGGGCCGACGCCGTGGTCAACCTCGCCGGCGAGAGCGTCGCCGGGGGACGCTGGACCCCGGAGCGCAAGCTCGCCTTGATCCGCAGCCGGGTCGACACGACGCGGGACCTGATCGCCGGCATCCAGGCCGCCCGCGAGCGCCCGCTCGTCCTCGTCAACGCCTCGGCCGTCGGCTTCTACGGCGCGCATCCCGAGGGCGACTGCCCCGAGGAAACGCCGCGGGGCGCCGACTTCCTCGCCGCGCTGTGCGGCCAGTGGGAGCGCGACGCCCGCGACGCGGAAAAGCTCGACGTGCGCGTCGTGATGACCCGCTTCGGCGTGGTGCTCGGCAAGGACGGCGGCGCGCTCGCCCGTATGCTGCCGCCCTTCAAGCTCGGGCTCGGCGGCCCGCTCGGCTCGGGGCGCCAGCCGTTTCCGTGGGTGCACGTCGACGACGCCGTCGGCGCGATCCTCTTCGCCGTCGACGACGCGAAGCTCACCGGCCCCGTCAACGTGACGGCGCCCGACGCGAGAACGAACGCCGAGTTCACCAAGGCTCTCGGCCGCGCGCTCCATCGCCCGGCCTTCCTGCCCGCGCCCGCCTTCGCGCTGCGCCTGGCGCTCGGCGAGATGTCCGGCCTCCTCCTCGGCGGCCAGCGCGCCGCGCCGAAGAAGCTCCTCGAGCGCGGCTACAAGTTCCGCCACCCGTCGCTCGAAGGCGCCCTCGCCTCGCTGTTCAAGTAGGCGCGATTACCCGCGCCGGGGCCTTGTCCATGCTGCAGGACTTTTTCGGCGGCGATTCTTCCCTCTAGGGTTTTGCGCAGGAACCTGCTCAAAACCCTCCTCGGAAGAATATTTTTTTCGGGAGAGGGATTCCTCCCGACGGATCCAGGCCGCCGCGTCCGCCGCTTCAAATGAGCCGAAAACGGCCTGGGTCCAAGGTCTAAGCCTCTTCGGGTCCTTCTTCCCTAGTCCCCCGTCGAGCGGCGGTGGTAGGATGGGGCCATGAAGCGACTCCTCGCCCCCGTTCTCTGTGTCCTGCTCGAGCTGCCCTCCGCCGCGGCCGTCGTCGTGCCGCGCGTCCAGACCGGGCTGACCCCGGCCCTGGGGCCGTCGCTCTCGGCCCCCGCGCTCTCGGCGCCGTCGTTCCAGCTCTCTGCGACGGCTTCCCTGACCCCCTCCTTGAGCGCCGCCGCCTTGCTCGCGGCGCCCGCGCCGGTTCCGGTCTCCGCCGCCCCGACCGCCGCGTCTCCGGCCCCCGCCGCCTTCGCCGCGCATCCGCTGCTGGCCGCTCCCGCCGCCCCCGGCCCCGTGGGCGCCGCCGCGACGCGCGCCGCCGAGGCCGCGCGCACGGCGCTCGCCGCCGCCGGCTTCGCCGCCCCCAGCGCCTCCGAGAAAGCCGACGACGCCGTCCCGGCCCGGAAGGCCAGCCACGACTTCGCGAAGATGTTCGCGCTCGCGCGCGAGGTGATGAAGCGCCCCGAGGCCCGCCGCTTCCTGCGCGAGGTCTTTAAGGAAGAGCTCACCCTCACCGAGGAGCAGAAGAAGGAGTTCGCCCTCGAGGACGGCGTCAAGGACATGTCCGAGAGCCAGTTCATGCTGATGCTCCAGCACAACCCCGCGCTGTGGCCCGAGGTCGAGGCGTTCCTGAAGGCCGCCAAGAAAGAGGACAAGGCCGACCCCGACGCGGCGGACACCGAATTCGAGATCGCGATGCGCGCCAAGTTCCGCGAGCTGCTCGCCGACCAGCGCGTCGCCGACGTGTTCCGCAAGTTCAACGACCCCCTCACGCCGATGACCCTCGAGCTTCCCGGCGGCAAGCCCGGCTACCGCAACGCGGAGGTGTTCGCCAACCATCAGCGCGTCGTCGACGGCAAGACCGTCCCCGCCGGCGACCTCAAGAAGGTCCTGCTCGACTTCATCGCCGGCGCCGAGACCGAGATCATGTTCAACGTCTTCGACTTCGACCTGATGGACGTCGCCGACGCCCTGATCGCGCGGGCCAAGGACGGGGTCGTCGTCACCGGCGGCATCGACAAGAACGTCATCGCCGAGCGCCCCGACGTCAAGGCGGTCTTCGACAAGCTCAACAAGACGAAGGGGATCACCATCCGCGCCGTCGACTCGGTCGGCCTCAACCACCA
Source organism: Elusimicrobiota bacterium (assembly GCA_023700845.1). Taxonomy (GTDB): domain Bacteria; phylum Elusimicrobiota; class Elusimicrobia; order UBA1565; family UBA9628; genus GWA2-66-18. The sequence continues at coordinate 3,694 of JAMPYD010000076.1, forward strand.
GAAGGTGATGGTCCGCGACTTCAACGACGAGAAGAAGGCCAAGGCGCTGTTCTCCTCGGGCAACTTCACGCAGTCCTGCATCGGCCCCGAGGGCGACCTCAAGGACCTTCCCGAGGGCAAGCGTCCGAAAGACTCCGTCCCGAACGCGAACCACATGCTCGTCCTCGACAGCTTCCTGCTGGCGCAGGTCGCGGCGAACAGCCTGACCAAGACCCTCGTCTACGGCCTTCGCGGCAGCGAATACCCTCTCGACGGCGCCTACAAGGTGCTCGGCGACGACGGGCAGTGGATCGTCATCTCCTTCTCGCCGCGCGGCGGCATGGGCGACATCAACCGCGACATGACTCGCCGCCTCATCACGAGCACCAAGGGCCCGCTGCGCCTTCTCCAGTTCGCCTTCTCCTCGGAGGCCGTGCGCGACGCGATCATCGAGCGCGCCAAGATCGAGGGCAAGGACTTCGACCTGAAGACCGTGGGCGACACGCCCTTCGCCGTGCGCCCCTGGAGCGTCTTCCTCGAGCTCGCCGGCTACGCGCTCGACGAGACGGAAGGCAAGGCCAAGGAGTACGTCGAGGCCGCCGCCAACGCCCTGCGCGAGGTCCTCGGCGCCGAGCGCTACGAGGCCATCCGCAAGAACCTGCGCGTCGGCCCGCGCGCGTACAAGAACCACGTCTACAAGCCCGAGGAGGGCGCCGCGATCCAGTACAACGCGAAGATCCACCACAAGGTGGTCATCAGCGGCGATTACGCGGTGCTGGGCACCTCGTTCAACTTCAGCGAGGTCGCCAACTCCAACCAGGAGCAGTTCCTGCTGACCAGCGACAAGGCCCTCGTGGCCGCGATGACGGAGGTCTTCGACGGCCTGTTCGCGCTGGCGACGACCTCGATCGTCGAGGAGATCGTCCGCCGCAACGAGCTGTTCAAGAAGAACGAGGCCGAGGACGAGGGCGGCGACGAGCAGTACGACCACGTCGACCAGGAAGCCCGGCGCTCGCGCAAGAAGGCCTGACGCCCCGCGCCCCTCACGCCGTCGGCGCGGGGACCAGGACGAAGCTCACGCTCTCGTCGTCCTGGACCGTCTGAAGGAAGGGGCAGGCGAGGCATCTCATCATCTTCTCGGAGAAAGGGCCCGAGGCCTCGCCGTCGCAGAAGGTCCCGGGCACCTGCCAGCAGAACCGGCCGCGGAATGTCCCGCGATTGACGCCGTCGTGCTCCCCCGAGACCGCCGCGGGGCAGACGCCCAGCTCATGCTCCCGGCTGCCCCCCGGCTGCCGGCCGCACGATGTGACCTCCCAGCAATTACGGCGCTTCACATAGCCCCCGCGTCTGTCTCAAGGATAGCCCCTCCCCGGGGAAAATCAATCGCATTCCGGTCACACCGGCGCGGGCGGCGCATTTGGTAAAGTCGACGCCATGAGACCCCGGCTGGCCGTCGGCTTGATGTCCGGCACCTCGGCGGACGGCGTGACCGCCGCGCTCGTGAGCGTCGGGCGGAACCGCCTGCGCGTGGTGCGCCACCGGACCTACCCGTACTCCGCCGCGCTGAAGGCGCGCGTCCTGGGCGCCCCCGGCCTGTCGGTCGCCGAGCTCTCGCGCCTGAACGTCGAGCTGGGAGAGGCCTTCGCCGCCGCCGCGCTCAAGATCGCCGGCCGCTCGCGGCCCGCCGTCATCGGCTCCCACGGACAGACCGTCTGGCACGGCCCGAACGCGGTCCCGCCGAACACCTTGCAGATCGCCGAGCCCGCCGTCATCGCCGAGCGCACCGGCGTGACGGTCGTCGCCGATTTCCGCCCGCGCGACATGGCCGCCGGCGGCCAGGGCGCGCCCCTCGTCCCAGCCTTCGACCTCTTTCTCTACGGGCGCGGCCCGATGAAGGCCGTCGTCAACATCGGCGGCATCTCGAACGCGAGCATAATCGGCCATGGCCGGATCCTCGCGGCTTTCGACACGGGCCCGGGCAACGCGCTCATGGACGAGGCCGTCCGCCGCGCGACGAAGGGACGCCGCGACTTCGACGACCGCGGCCGCCTCGCCGCCGCGGGCACGGTCGACGAAAGGCTGTTGAGCCGCCTCCTCAAGACTCCGTACCTGCTCAAGTCCCCGCCGAAATCCCTCGACCGCTCGACCTTCGGCCCGGCGATCCTCGACACAGTCTACCCGCGCCTGACGGCCAAGGCCCTTCCGGACGCGCTCGCCACGCTCGCCGAGCTCACCGCGCGCTCGCTGTGGCTCGGCGTCCTCCAAAGCGCGCCCGGGCCCCTGAGCGCGGTCGTGATCTCCGGCGGCGGCGCGCTCAACGCTCACCTGATGCGCCGCCTGCGCGCGCTGTTCGCCCCCGCGCCCGTCGGCGTCACCGCGATGCCCGTCATGGCCAAGGAGGCCGCCTGCTTCGCCTGGCTCGCCGCGCGCGCCCTCGACGGGAAGCCGGGCAACGCCCCGTCCGCGACCGGCGCCCGCGGACCCCGCATCCTTGGTAAGATAATCCCCGCATGAAACTCTCCAAGAAGATCCTCGCGTCGATGAAGGCGTACTCCCCGTTCTACCAGGCCGTCTGGAAGGCCTGCGCCGAAATTCCGAAGGGCCAGGTGCGCACCTACGGCTGGGTCGCCAAGCGCATCGGCAAGCCCAAGTCGGCCCGCGCCGTCGGCATGGCGCTGGGCAAGAACCCCTTCGCCCCCGCGGTGCCCTGCCACCGCGTCGTCGGCGCGGACGGGCGCCTGACCGGCTATTCCGGCCGCGGCGGAGTCGCGCAGAAGCGGCGCATGCTCAAGGCCGAGGGCGTTCCCCTCCCTTAGGCCGTGGGGCTTCCGGTCTGCGTCGTCGACGCTTTCGCGGACAAGCCCTTCGCCGGAAATCCCGCCGCCGTCGTGTTCCTGGACGGACCGCGCGACGACGCGTGGCGACAGAGCGTCGCCGCCGAGTTCAACCTCTCCGAAACCGCCTTCGTCGAGAGCGCCGGCGACGCCTTCCGCCTGCGCTGGTTCACCCCGGCCGTCGAGGTCCCGCTGTGCGGCCACGCGACCTTGGCCGCGGCCCACGCGCTGTGGGAGACGGGGCGCCTTCCGCCCGCGAAGCCCGCACGCTTCGAGACCAAGAGCGGCGTACTGACGGCGCGCCGCGACGGCGAATGGATCATTCTCGATCTGCCCGCGCTTCCGGTCGCGCCCGCCAAGCCGCCGCCCGGCCTCCTGTCGGCCCTGGCCGACACGCCGCTCGCCTTCCTCGAGAACGACGGCCTCTACCTCCTCGAGATGGACAGCGAGGAGACCGTGCGCCGCGCCGCGCCGAACCTCGCGGCCTGGTCGGCGCTCACGAAGAAGGGGCTCGTGCTGACGGCCGCCGCGCGCCGCGCGACGCACGATTTCGTCTCGCGCTGCTTCTTCCCCGCCGAGGGCGTCCCCGAGGACCCGGTGACGGGCTCGGCCCATTGCGCCCTCGGGCCGTACTGGGCCGAGCGGCTGAAGAAGCCCGTGCTCACCGCCTTCCAGGCGTCGAAGCGCGGCGGCTTCCTGCTGGTGCGCCCCAAGGAGGCGCGCGTGGAAGTGGGCGGCCGCGCCGTCACGGCGTGGAGCGGGAGCCTCGCGTGAAGGCCGCGGCCCTCGTCCTCTCCGTCCTCACGCTCAACGTGGCGGGGCCCCGGCGGGTGCATCAGGGCTGGCAGAGCCGCCGCGCCGCGCTGATCGAAAGCCTCAGGTCCGAGCGCCCCGACGCCGCCGCGTTCCAGGAGGCCTGGCGGGGCGAGGACGTCGACGCCCTGGCCGGGGCCGCCGGGCACCCGCACCGCGCCCACGACCCCTCGCTCGGCCTCGCGGTGACGAGCCTGCGGCGCGTCGTCGACCGCTCCTCGCTCGACCTCGGCGGCGGCTTCGGCGTCCTGCGCGCCGGCCTCGACCTGGACGGGACGACAGCCGACGTCTACTCCGCGCGCCTCGAGCCCGGCTCCGGCCCCGCGGCCGCCCTCCGGCTCGGCCGGCTTCTCGCGATCGCCGAGTTCGTCCGCGCCGAGTCGCGGTCGCGCCCGTTCGTGCTCCTCGGGGACCTCGCGGTCTCCGCCGACGACAAGGAGTCGGCGCTCTTCCTCGACCTCGTCGGCGCGCGCGACCTGTGCGTCTCGCACGGCGACGAGATGTGCGGCCGCACC
>JAMPYD010000077.1 GCA_023700845.1 Elusimicrobiota bacterium
CCTCGTCCAGGGCGGCGAGGTGAAGTTTCACGCCTTCAACGACAACTTCCCCACGAAGGAGCCCTTCTTCGTCGAGACCGGCGACGCGATGCCGTCCCGCCACGAGGACAAGGACCTCTCCGACACGCTGAAGATGGCCAAGGAGGTCGTGAAGACCCTGGGCCTGACCAACGGCGCGCTGCACCTCGAGGCGAAGATCACGCCCTCCGGCCCCAAGCTCGTCGAGATCAACGCGCGCATGGGCGGCGACTACCTGTACGACTGGATCAAGACGATCTGGGAGGTGGACGTCATCGAGGAGGCCGCGCGCATCGCCGTCGGCCTGCCCAGCCACCCGAAGCGCCTCAAGGATCCCCGCTGCCACCTCGTCGGCAAGTACCTGATCCCCGAGCACTCCGGCGTCGTCACCGGCGTCAAGTTTCCGCAGGAGAAGCCCGATCCCGCCAAGGTCCTCGAGATCGCCGTGCAGAAGGAGCCGGGCGACGCCGTGCTCGTGCCGCCGGAAGGCTTCGAGACGATCGGCTGGGTCGTCGGCCGCGGCGACACCTACGCCGAGGCCGAGGAGAACCTCGACGAGGCGATGCACCGGGTGTCGATCAATATCGTTCGTTTTGATTCGACGTCGTCGTTAGGCAAGACGCGCCGGAAAAACAGGTTCGGCGCCGCCCAGGTCTCGCGCCGGCGCATTTTGCAATCAGCGCGCATTGAAAAAGTGCGCGGCACCGGGTTCGACAAGAAATCCCTCCACGTCGGCATCCTGTGCAATATCTTCGACGCCGAAGGCGGCGAGGAAGGCGCGGTCCACAGCGACCTCACGAGCGTCGGCCGGAACATCCAGAAGGCCGTCGAGTCGAAGGGCCACAAGGTCACGTTCTTCGACATGAACGAGACGCCCCTTCCGTTCGATAAAATAGCGAACGCCAACGTGGACATGATCTTCAACGTCTGCGAGCGCATCAACAACTCGTCCCTGCTCGAGCCCCACGCCGCCGCCATCCTGGACTGCCTCGGCATCCCCTACACGGGCTCCAACCCCCTGACCTTGGCGCTGTGCATCGACAAGATCAAGGTCAAGAAGATCCTGGAACAGCACGGATTGCCGACGCCGAAGTTCGACTACGTTTTTGAAAAGAACGAGCCCATCCGCGAGGACCTGCGCTATCCGCTGATGGTCAAACTCGCGAACACCGACAACTCGATCGGCATCTCCAACATGTCCGTCGTGACGAGCCTGAAGGCGCTGAAGGACCAGGTCGCCATGCTGCTCGACAAGTACAACCGCCCCGTCCTCATCGAGGAATTCATCGAGGGCGACGAGGTGGACGTCTCCATCATGGGCAACGAGGACCGGGTGAAGGTGCTGCCCCTGTCCCGGTCCATCTTCGACGATCTCCCCAAGGGCACGTGGGGCATCTACCCGTTCCAGGCGAAGTGGGAGGACAACTCCGTGTACTCGAAGATCCGCGTCGAGCGCCCGGCGAAGTACTCGCAGAAGCTCTCCGCGCTGATCTCGGAGATCTGCCTCGACGCCTACCGCATCTTCGACTGCCACGACTACGCGCGCATCGAGGTCCGCGTGGACCGCTCGGGCAACCCGTACATCCTCGAGATCAACCCGAACCCGTCGATCTCCGACGGCGACTGCGTGCCCGCCTGCGCCGAGGTGATCGGCCACAACTACGCCGACTTCATCGAGGAGATCATGAAGGAGTGCATCTCGCGCTACCGCGCGCGTCCTCCCTATTACCACCTGCAGAGCGCGATGACGCCCTTCTGATGAAGGTCCTCGTCACCGGCGCCTCCGGCTACATCGGCAGCCACGCCTGCCTCGAGCTGCTGAAGGCCGGTCACGAGGTCGTCGGCTTCGACAACTTCTGCAACTCGTCCCCCGAGTCGATCGAGCGGGTCAAGGCGCTGGCGGGAAAGCCGATGCGCCTCGAGAAGCTCGACCTGCGCGACCCCGACGGGCTCGACGCCCTGCTCGGCGAGGGCTTCGACGCGGTCATGCACTTCGCCGGGCTCAAGGCCGTCGGCGAGTCCGTCGAGAATCCCCAGCTCTACCACGAGAACAACGTGCTGGGCACCCATCACCTGCTGGCCGCGATGGAGAAGACGGGCTGCCGCCGGCTCGTCTTCTCGTCGTCCTGTACGGTCTACGGAGCCGTCGAAAAAAACCCCGTGGATGAGCGCCACCCGAGATCGGCCGTGAATCCTTACGGCAAAACAAAACTCGATATCGAAGACATGTGCTACGAGCTCGCCGCCGAGGACAAGCGCTGGAGGATCGCCCTGCTGCGCTACTTCAACCCGGTCGGCGCCCACGAGAGCGGGAAAATAGGAGAGGACCCGAAGGGTCTTCCGAACAACCTGATGCCGTACGTGATGCAGACCGCCGTCGGCCGCCGCGAGTTCGTCAACGTCTGGGGCGGCGACTACCCCACCCGCGACGGCACCGGCGTGCGCGACTACATCCACGTGGTCGACCTGGCCCTCGGACACGTCGCCGCGCTCGACAAGCTCGACGCCTTCAAGGGCGCCCAGGCCGTCAACCTCGGCGCCGGCCGCGGCTATTCGGTGCTCGAGGTGATCGCGGCCGCGTCCAAGGCCGCGGGCAAGGTCATCCCGCACAAGATCATGCCGCGGCGCCCGGGCGACGCGCCGGAGATCTGGGCCGACGCCTCCCTCGCCCGGAAGAAGCTCGGCTGGGAGGCGACGCGCGGCCTCGACGAGATGTGCGCCGACTCCTGGAACTGGCAGAAGAGCAATCCGAACGGGTACGAGGGCTGATGCTCTTCGCGCTCAAGCTCGTCGTGTCGGCGCTGATCATCGCGGGCGCCTCCGAGCTGGGCAAGCGCTCGACCTTCGCGGGCGCGATCCTGATCTCCCTGCCCCTCTCCTCTTTGCTCGCGGTCACGTGGCTTTACGTCGAGACGAAGGACACGGCGCGCGCCGCGGCGATGACGGGCGGGATCTTCTGGGCGGTGCTGCCTTCGCTGCTCTTCTTCCTCGTGCTCCCGGCTCTTCTCAAGCGCGGCTGGGGCTACTGGCCGGCGCTCGGCGCCGCCTGCGCGGCCACGGCGGCCGGCTACGCGGCGTACGCCGCGGTCTTGCGCCGCCTCGGCGTTTCCTTTTAAGAATAGCTACGCTATTCCCATGATCCCGAAGACCTCCCTCGTCTCCTTGGCCGCCGCCGCCGTCCTCCCGCTTCTCTCCGCCTGCGCGCCGCTGGCCGCGCCCGAGGCCGTGAGGATCGAAACCGACCCCTCGGGCCTCGTCTTCGCCGTCCCGGAGGGCAAGCGGGGCGGAGACCCCCGCCGCGACGACACCGCGGCCTCCATCGCCGGCCTCACGGGCTTCCAGGTCGTTTCCCTCTTTTCCGAGAACGATCCCGGCCCCGCGGACGTCATCGTGCGGCTGAAGCCCGGGGCGTTCGGCTGGGGCATCCAGACGATCTCCGTCCGCGGCCGCCGCCTCCTCACCTCGGGAAGCGTCAGCTCCTTCAGCTTCCGCAAGGACATCGCCAAGCATCTCACGACGGAGTTCGGCCCGCAGACGGAGCTCGCCAAGCGCCTGCTGGCCGAGAAGCGCGGAGCCTCGCCCGCGCCCGTCGCCGCCGCGCCGGCCGCGCCCGCCGCCGCGCCGGCCCCGGCCCCCGCGTTCCAGTCCGACGTCGAGACGCCGTCCTACCGCCTCCCGGAGGACGAGACGAAGTTCGCGCTGATCGTCGGCGTGGAGAGCTACCAGACGGCGATGCGGGCGGAGCACGCGGCGCGCGACGCCCGCGCCGTCAAGGCGCATCTTCTCGCGGCGGGCTACCCGGAGCGCAACGTCATCCTGCTCGTCGATCAGCAGGCCGGGAAATCCGCGCTGGAGAAATACCTCGAGGCGTGGCTGCCCCGCAACACGGACGAGCGCTCGACGGTCGCGTTCTTTTTCTCGGGCCACGGCGCCCCGGACCCGGAGAAGGGACAGGCCTACCTGATGCCGTGGGACGCCGACGCGAAATTCACCGAGACGACCGGCTATCCGGTCAAGCGCCTCTACGAGAAGCTCAACGCCCTCAAGGCCCGGCGCGTGGTCGCGGCGATGGACGCGTGCTTTTCCGGCGCGGGGCCGCGCTCGGTGATCGGCAAGGGCCTGCGGCCGCTCGTGTCCAAGATCGACGACGGCGGCGGCGCCGCGGGCCGGGTCGGAGCGCTGACGGCCTCCGCCTCGGACGAGATGACCGGCTCCGACGACGCCTCCGGCCACGGGCTGTTCACCTACCACCTTCTGAAGGCGCTGAACGCGCGCGGCGGCAAGGCGACCCTCAAGGAGCTGTTCGACGCCCTCTCGCCGAAGGTCCGCGACGCTGCCCGCCGCGACAATCGCGACCAGTCGCCGCAGCTCGTCGGGGACGGCCGCTCGACGCTCTAGCGGCTAGCGGACGACCTTCATCCGGGACGGCGGCCAGTAGATGAACCAGGCCTTGCCCTTGATGAAGCGGTTGTCGACGGGCCCCCAGTAGCGCGAGTCGCAGGAGTGGTCGCGGTTGTCGCCCATCATGAAGTAGGAGCCCGCGGGCACCTTGACCGGGCCGAAGTAGTCCTTCTGGATGTCGCCGAGCTCGCGGTCGAGCTGGTGGTCCTGCCACAGCTGCTGGTAGCGCTCCGGCGCGATCTCCTTGGCGTGGACCGACTCCGGCTGGCGGAACGGCTCGTCCCACTGGGCGTAGACCTCGTCGGTCATCAGCTTGCCGTCGACGAAGACCTTGCCGCCGCTGACCGTGATCGTCTCGCCGGGCAGGCCGATGACGCGCTTGATGAAGTTCTCCCCCGCGTTGATCTTGCCGCAGTGGTTCTCGCGGGGATCCGTGACGGGAAACTCGAAGACCATGACGTCGCCGCGCTGCACGCCGCGCAGCTGCAGCAGCCGCTTGCCCCAGACCGGGACGCGCAGGCCGTAGACGAACTTGTTGACGAAGAGGTGGTCGCCGACGAGAAGCGTCTTCTCCATCGAGCCGGACGGGATCTTGAACGCCTGGATGAGGAAGGTCATGAGGACCCAGGCGAGCAGGGCGGAGGAATACACGGTCTCGGCCCACTCGACGTCGTCGTCGAGGTAGAAGCGCCGGCTCTCGACGCTTTCGCCCTTGGACCACGCGCGCCAGAAGCCCAGGGCGCCGCCGACGGCCGCGGCCGTCAGCGCGGGGATGAGGTCGCCGACGCGCAGGGCGCGCGCCCACAGCGCGACCACCTTCGTGCGGCCCTCGAACACCATCGTGAGGATCATGACGACGGAGAAGGCGGCGATCGCGTAGAACAGCGCGTGCCAGAGCGCGGACTGCATCGGCGTGGCGGGGCCGCCGCGCTCCTTCCAGCGGCGGGAGTGCCAGGCGAAGAGGCCGAGAGAGACGCCGACGAACAATAATCTTTCTTCCATGAAATTCCTTTAGCTCGCGTCCTCGTCGATCTTGAGGACCGCGAGGAACGCCTCCTGGGGGACCTCGACGGAGCCGATCAGCTTGGCCCGCTTCTTTCCCTCTTTCTGCTTGCCCAGCAGCTTCTTCTTGCGCGTGATGTCGCCGCCGTAGCACTTGGCGATGACGTCCTTGCGCTTGGCGCCGATCGTCTCGCGCGCGATGATCTTGCCGTTGACCCGGCCCTGGATCGCCACCTCGAAGTTCTGGCGGTCGATGAGCTCCTTGAGCTTCTCGCAGAGCTTGCGCGCGACGTCCTGCGCCTTGTCGCGGTGCACGATCTGGGACAGCGCGTCGACGGGCTCGGCGTGGATGAGGATCTCGAGCTTGACCATGTCCGACTCGCGGTCGCCGATGGGCTGGTAGTCGAGCGTCGCGTAGCCCTTGGAGACGGACTTGAGGCGGTCGTAGAAGTTGACGACCATCTCGGCGAGCGGGAGCTCGTACTTGATCAGCATGCGCGTGGGCGAGAGGTACTCGATGCCGACGTACACGCCGCGTCGCTCCTTGATGAGGTTGAGCACCGGCTCCTGATGCTCGATCGGCAGCACGATGGTCAGCAGGACGTAAGGCTCCTCGATCGTCTTGATCTCGCCGTGCGTCGGGAACTTGGCGGGGTTGTCGATCGTGATCCACTTGCCGTCGTAGGTCTGCACGCGGTAGATGACGTTCGGCGCGGTGACGATCAGGTCGAGGTTGAACTCGCGCGTGAGCCGCTCCTTGACGATGTCCATGTGGAGCAGGCCCAGGAATCCGAGGCGGTAGCCGAAGCCGAGCGCCTGCGATGAGTCGGCCATGTAGTTGAAGGACGAGTCCTCCAGGTTGAGCTTGTCGAGCGCGTACTTGAGCGCGGTGTACTCGGTCTGGTCGATGGGGAAGATGCCGGCGAAGACGACGGGCTTGGCTTCCTTGTAGCCGGGCAGGGGCGCCGTCAGAGGGCGGTCCTTCTCCATGACCGTGTCGCCGACGCGCACGGTGTGGATGTCCTTGATGCCGCAGATCAGGTAGCCGGCCTCGCCGGCGCCGAGCTCGGCGGCCGGGACCATCTTGGGCTTGAGGAAGCCGACCTCCTCGACGATCGCCTCGGTGCCGGTCGAGAAGAACTTCACGCGCATGCCCTTCTTCATCGTGCCGTCGACGACGCGCACGAGCAGGATCACGCCGCGGAAGGTGGAGTACGAGGAGTCGAAGATCAGCGCGGAGAGCGGCGCCTTCGGGTCGCCGGTCGGAGCGGGGATCTCCCGGACGACGGCGTCGAGCACCTCCTGGCAGCCCTCGCCGCTCTTCGCGGAGATGAGGACCGGGTCCTCGACGATCTTGAGCACGTCGAAGATCTGCTCCAAGGTCCCGTCGACGTCCGACGAGGGCAGGTCGATCTTGTTGATGACCGGAATGATGCGCAGGCCGACCGCCTGGGCGAGCGTCGCGTTGGCCAAGGTCTGCGCCTGGACGCCCTGCGTGGCGTCGACGACGAGCAGCGCGCCCTCGCACGCGGCCAGCGCGCGGCTGACCTCGTAGGTGAAGTCCACGTGGCCGGGGGTGTCGACGAGGTTGAGCAGCCACTGCTGCCCGTCGGGCGCCGTGTAGTCCATGCGCACGGCCTTCGCCTTGATCGTGATGCCGCGCTCGCGCTCGAGCTCCATCGAGTCCATGATCTGCGCCTGCATGTCGCGGCGGGCGATCGTGCCGGTCATCTCGAGGAGGCGGTCGGCGAGCGTCGACTTGCCGTGGTCGATGTGGGCGATAATGGAGAAATTTCGGATGCGGTCGGGGGCGCTCATGATCTCCTAGGGGTTCTGCTCGAGCAGGCGCCGGACTTCATCCGACTCCGCGCAGGCGATCGCCTTCGCCACGAGGCGCTTCATCGACTCGTGCTTGAGGCCGCGGATCGTCTGCTTGACGCGCAGGAACATGCGCGGCGAGATGCTCATCGCGTCGACGCCGAGGCCCACGAGCAGGGGCACCGCCCGGGGATCCGAGGTCATCTCGCCGCACACGCCGACCCATTTGCCTTTCGCGTGCGCGGCGCGCACGATCGAGTCGAGCAGGATGATGACGGCGGGGTGGTACGGGTCGTACAGATGGGTGACGTTCTCGTTGATGCGGTCGACGGCCAAAGTGTATTGAATGAGGTCGTTGGTGCCGATCGAGACGAAGTCCACGTGCGGGAGGAACGCGTCGAGCAGGATCGCGGTCGAGGGGATCTCGACCATGATGCCGAGCTCCAGCTCCTCCTTGAAGACGACGCCCTCGGCCGCGAGCTCGGCGCGCGCCTGCTCGAGCAGGCGCCGCGC
>JAMPYD010000078.1 GCA_023700845.1 Elusimicrobiota bacterium
CGCCCTGCTCCCGGGAGCGGCCGTAGTCTCCCCCCCGGCCGACCTCGGCCTTCGCCCGGTCCTCTTCGTCGCCCGACTCGTCGCCGTCGGTGCCGCCGAGCGTGTCGGGGATCTCGTCGACGGCCGCGTCGGGCTGCTCTCGGCCGACTCGCTTTTTCTTCGGTCTCATCGGGACGCCTCCTTGCGTCGTCTGGCCCGGGACGCGCGCGGCGGAAGAGGGCCTTGGGCGAAGACGCCCTCGTCGCTCTCCCCCGTGTCGCGCTCCGAGCTCGGGGACGCGTACGTCCCCGTCTGGTCCTCCGAGTCCGCCTCCCGGACGGGGCCGGGGTCGCGGATCGGGGGCGCGAGGGGCCGGCGGCGCGGCTTCGCCTTGATGCGGCCTCGTGTGCGCCTCATAGGACCTCCCCTGGGTATAGGATACGCGCGCGGCGGATAATTCCCCATGGACGGGGCGTCAACGTCTCGTGACGATCAGATCTCCGCGAGCGGGCCGCGCAGCTCGTCGAGGGCGGAGTGGACCTCGCCGTTGTAGCTCTCGGGGAGAGGGCGCGGCAGGGCCCCCTCGAGGCGCGCGCGGCGGCGGCGGTCGAGGACGGCTTTGACGGCCAGGGCGCCGGCGGCGCCGCCGGCGACGCCCAGCAGGACGTAGAGGAATTTTTTCATGCGGCCTCCCGATGAGCTAACGATAGCTCCGCCGCGGGGGCCGGGGACAGTGAGGGGAGGTGAACTTACTTTGACGTCTAGTCGATCTCGCCGAGGTCGGCGAGGCCGTTGATGGCGGCGCTGCGCACGCCGGGGTTGGAGTCGCCGCGCAGCTTCTTGAGGGCGGAGGCGGCGCGCGGGCCGCCCAGGCGGACGAGGGAGCGGGTGACGGCGAGGCGGACGGCGGGGTCCGGGGCCTTGAAGGCCTCGACGAGGACGAGGACGGCGCGCGGATTCTCGGTCTTGCCCAGGGTCTCGGCGGCCAGCGGCGCGAGCGGGCTGTCCGGCTTTTTCATCATGGCCTCGAGGTGCTCGAGGCCGGCGTCCTTGTCGAGCTTGACGAGGTAGTAGGCGGAGAGCAGGCCGACCTTGTCCTCGCCGGGGTCGCCTTTGAGGAAGCCGTTGAGGCGGGCCAGGGCGTCCTTGCGGCCGAGCTTGGCCAGGGCGTAGGAGACCTCGACCTCGATGAACTTGTCGGGGTTGGTGACCGCCTGCTCGAGGGTGGAGAGGGCGCGCTTGTCGCCGATGTCGCCCAGGGCCTCGAAGACGGCCTGCAGGAGGTTGCCCGTGGCGCCGGCGGCCAGCTGCTGGAGGGCGGGCACGGCGTCGCGGACCTGGAGGCGGCCGAGGCCGCGCACGGCCTCTTCCACGACGCGCGGGTCGGAGTCGTTGAGGGCCTCGGAGAGGATGCGCACGGCCTGGTCGCCGCCGAGGCGGGAGAGGGCGTCGAGGATTTTCCAGCGCAGGACCTGGAGGTGGCCGGGCAGCTCCCCCATCTGGAGGATCAGCGAGCGCAGGTAGTCCCAGGCGGCGGCGAGCGGCTCGACGGCGCGCGGGTCGCCGGCGACGCCGAAGGCGTCGACGTAGGCGGCGCTCTCCCGCGGGTTGCCCTTCTTGACGTCGAAGGCGCGCAGGAGGGCGTCGACGGCCTTCTTGTCCTTCATGCGGGCGAGCGTGCCCGCCAGGCGCAGGCGCTCGTCGGTCTTGGCGGCTTCGAAGGAGGCGATCAGGTCTTTCACCTTGGGTTTGCGGGCCGGCGCGGCGGAGGCGAGGAGCAGCAGCGCGAGCGCGACGAAAGTCTTTCTCACACCGGAAGCATACCGGGTTAGCGGCGTTCTGTCGAGGGGATGCAACTTTTTAGGGGGGTCGATCGTCTGATAGGAGGGCGCGAGCGCCCGGGGAGGACGAACGATGAGAAACGAGGCGACGGGACGGGAGACGCGGCGGCTGCTGGCGCGGCTGAAGAGGCTGGAGGAGGCGGAGGCGTCCGAGGAGGCGCGCGACGAGGCGCAGAAGATCCTGCTGGCGCGGCACCTGGAAAGGCTGCGGGGCAAGGGCGCGGGGCGGCCTTGACGGGCGGGAGCTTTCGTATTACACTCTGTAATACGGATGACGAAATCGGTGACCATCACCCTGAGGCTGACGCCGGAGGAGGAGCGGGTCCTCGACCGGGTGGCGCGCGCCCTCCGGGCAACGCGCTCCGGGGCGCTGCGCGCCGCGCTGCGGGGCGAGGGGCGGCGCCTGGAGAGGGAGCGGGACATGTCGGCGCATGAGCACCTCAAGCGCTACATCCCGGCCAACGCCGGCCCGGTCCGCCGGACGTCGCTCGCGCGCGGCGCGGGCGCGCGCTTCCTGGACATCGTCGAGGAGAAGCACCGTGGCCGCCGCGCTCGTTGACGCCGGGGTGCTCATCGGGTACCTCGATTCCCGCGACCCGGCGCACCCGGACGCGGTGAGGGCGATGGAGGCGGCGACCGGCAAGCCCTGGACGACGTGGCCCGCCGTCACGGAGGCGGCGCACCTTCTCGGGCGGGAATTCCCCGCCGGGAGGGACGCGCTTCTGAGCATGATCGAGGACGGCTCCCTGCGCCTGGTCCGACTGGACGAGACGGACGCCCCCCGCCTGCGCCAGCTCATGGCGAAATACGCGGACCTGCCCATGGACCTGGCGGACGCGGCCTTGGTGCGCGCGGCCGAGCGCGAGGGCATCGACACCGTGCTGACCTTCGACCGGCGCGACTTCAAGGTGTACCGGGCCGCCGGAATCGGAGCGCTGAAGATACTCCCGAAGCCGTAACATTCCCGACTTGCGCTCCGGGCGGCTTCCTCTTATACTTCGCACGTGGATCCCGTCACGCACACGCTCCTGGGCGTCGCCGTCGGCGAGGCGTTTTTCCGGCCGAAGCTGGGGCGCCGGGCGATCACGGTCTCGGCCTGGGCGGCGAACCTGCCCGACATCGACACGCTCGTCCTGCTCACCGGCGACCCCGGGGCGGTGATCCTGCGCCGGTCCTTCGGCCACTCGCTGATCCTGCTGCCGCTGTGGATCCTCGGATTGACCTGGATATTCAAGAGGAAGTACGACGACATGGACGCGCGCGACCTGGCGCTGATGATCGCGGCGGGCTGCGCGGGGCACCTGGTCTTCGACCTGATCAACTCCTTCGGCGTCCAGCTGTTCTGGCCGTTCTCGCTGACGCGCCCGGAGCTGGCCACGATCTTCATCATCGACCTGGCCCTGGCCGGGTTCCTGGCCGCGCCCCACCTGGCGAGGCTCCGCGAGGCGTGGCGGCCGAACCTGGGGCCGCTGTGCCGGGCGGGGCTCGTCGGCGTGGTGTTCTACCTCGCGATGGCCTTCTCCGCCCGTCAGATGGCGCTCGCCCTGCTCGCCGAGAACGCCGGCGGCCGGGGCTTCCAGTACGCGTTCCCGGAGCCGCTCGGCGCGCACCGCTGGCGCGGCGTGGTCAAGGGCGAGGGCGAGTGGCGGGCCTACCTCGTCGACGTGTCCCGGCGCACGGTGACGCCGGGGCCGGCGTTCGCCGACGCGGGGATGACGGGACCGGCGCTCGCCGCCCGCGAGACGCCGTTCGGCCGGCGCCTGATGACGTTCTTCAAGGCGCCGGTGTGGACGGTGGAGCCCAAGGCCGGGGGCGGCTCCGTCGTGAGCGTCAGCGACCTGAGGTTCAGCAGCCTCGTCCTGCCGCGGCCGAACCCGTTCACCTTCGAGTTCGACGCCCCGGCCGGGGGCGAGCCTCAGCCCCGCCGAGTGAAGATTTGGTAGCTTAAACGAACATGCCCGCGACGAACGCCCAGACGTTGGAGCTGCTGCTCGAGGTCGGGAGGCTGCTGTCCTCCAAGCTCGAGCTCGGGGAGCTTCTCACCTCGGTGCTCGAGCTGTCCACGCGCGTCGTGGACGCGGAGAGCGCGTCCTTGCTGCTGCTCGACGAGAAGACGCAGGAGCTGTACTTCGACGTGGCCCTGGGCCTGGGGCCCGACGCGGCCAAGGTCCGCCTCAAGCTCGGCCAGGGCATCGCCGGCGCGGTGGCCAAGACCCGCAAGCCCGAGATCATCAACGCGGTGCGCGCCGACCCGCGCTGGTCGCCGGCGATGGACGAGGCGTCGGGCTTCGTCACGCGCTCGATCCTGGCGGTGCCGATGCTGATCAAGGGGCACCTCGTCGGGGTGCTGGAGGCGATCAACAAGAACGGCGGCGACTTCACCGAGGCCGACCGTCTGGCCTTCGAGGCCTTCGCCTCGCAGGCGGCCGTCGCCATCGAGAACGCGCGCCTGTTCACCTCGCTCAAGGACGAGCGCTTCAAGCTCGCGACCGTCTTCGCGCAGATGACCGACGGCGCGGCGCTCGCCGACGCCTCGGGCAAGGTCCTGCTCTCCAACGAGGCCGCCGCCCGCCTGCTCGGCGCGGAACTCAAGGACCTGGCCGGCGGTCTCAACGGCATGGCCGTGACCCCGTCGATCGCGGAGCTGCTCTCCGGCGAGAAGCCGGTCATCGACTTCGCCGCCGTGCGCAAGGAGCCGACCTTGCTCGTCCTCGAGGGCCGCGTCACGCGCGCGCCGCTCGGCGACAGCGAGGGCCGCCTGTTCGTCTTCCGCGACCGCACCGAGGCCCACCGCCAGGAGAAGCTCAAGCGCACCTTCCTGAGCCTGATCTCCCACAAGCTGCGCACGCCGCTGGCGGCCGTGACCGGCTTCGCCGACATCCTGATGGACGAGGTCACGCCCGACACCGACCCGATGTGGGCCAAGGCCGTCAAGACGATCCGCGCCCAGGGCGGCAAGGTCAGCGAGCTCGTCGACAAGCTGCTCAGCTACACGACGATCGAGAGCCCCGACACCCAGATCAACTCCGAGCCCTTCGCCCTTGACGACGCGGTCAAGGACGCGGTCGCGGGGCTCGAGGACCGGATCGCGGAGCGCGCGGCGAAGGTGGACGCGCCCGCGACGGGCCACGTCATCGTCGGCGACCGCCGCCTCGTCACCGAGGCGCTCAAGAACCTCCTCGACAACGCCATCAAGTTCAATCAAAAGCACTCCCCCGTCGCCGTCCTGCGCGCCGAGGCCGAGGGCGACTGGGCCGCGGTGACCGTGGCCGACACGGGCCCGGGCGTGCCGCCGGAGGACGTCGAGAAGGTGTTCTCCCGCTTCCACCAGGTGGAGAAGGACTTCACCGGCCAGCAGGACGGCATGGGCCTGGGCCTGGCCTTCGTGCGCAAGGTCGCCGAGCTGCACGGCGGCTCCGCGGTCCTGCGCTCCAAGCTCGGCGCGGGCGCGGCCGTCACCTTGACCTTGCCGCGCCGGCGGGCGCCGTGAGCCTCGGCGGCGAGGCGTCCGCGTACGGCCCGGCGCTGGCCGGCGCCGACTACGGCGAGGTGTTCCTCGAGGAGTGGCGCTGGTCCACCGCGCGCCTGGAGGACGGGGCGGTGCGCGACATCGGCGCCAGCGCCGAGCGCGGCCTGAGCCTGCGCCTGCTCAAGCGCGACGGCGGCCGCGTGGAGACCTTGTTCGGCAGCGCCCAGGACGCCGCGCCCTCCGCCGCGGCCCGCCTGCGCGAGCGCCTGTCGCCCGGCGCCCCCGGGCGCGGGCCCGCGTTCGCCGCGCCGCGGACGGTCGCCCCGGCATGCCGCCTCGACCCGGCGACGGTCCCGCTCGAGCGCAAGCTCGCGCTGCTGCGCGCCATCGACCGCGCCGCGCGGGAGATGTCCCCGCTCGTGCGCCAGGTGACCGCCGTCTACGGCGACCGCCGCAAGGACACGCGCGTGCTCAACAGCGACGGCGCCGATCTCTCGCAGAGCCGCGTGTCGACGAACCTGACGGTGTCCGTCGTCGCCGGGCGCGACGGGATGCTGCAGACCGGCTTCGAGGTCGTCGGCGCCCAGCGCGGCTACGAGATCTTCGACGACGAGGCCGCGCTGAAGGCCGCGCGCCGCGCCGCCGCGCGCGCGCTGGCCAAGCTCGACGCGCCCAAGGCCAAGGCCGGCGAGATGGCCGTCATCCTCGCGGCGTCGGCCGGCGGCACCTTCATCCACGAGGCGATCGGCCACTCCCTCGAGGTGGACCACGTCCAGGAAGGCTCCTCGCCCGCGTACCGCGGCATGCGCGGCAAGGTCGTGGCGCCGGAGACGATCACCGTCGTCGACGATCCCACCTTGCCCTTCCAGCGCGGCTCGTTCGCCTTCGACGACGAGGGCGTCGAGGCCCGCCCGACCGAGCTGGTCCGCGGCGGCGTGCTGACCGATTTCCTGTACGACCGCGCGACGGCCCTGCGCGAGGGGCGGCCCTCCAACGGCCACGGCCGGCGCGAGTCCTTCGCCGCGCGGCCGATCCCGCGCATGTCGAACCTCTACATCGCCCCGGGCAAGGACGACCCGGCGCGGATCATCCGGGAAATGAAGAGCGGCCTGCTCGTCACCCGCATGGGCGGCGGCCAGGTGGACACCGCGAGCGGGGAGTTCGTCTTCGAGGTGGACGAGGGCTGGCGCGTCGAGGACGGGAAGGTCCTGCACCTCGTGCGCGACGCCAACCTGCTCGGCGTCGGCCCCGAGGCGCTGCGCTCGATCGACCGCGTGGGCTGGGACATCGGCTGGGGCATCGGCGTGTGCGGCAAGGAAGGGCAGAACGTGGCGGTCAGCGACGGACAGCCCACGATCCGCATGCCCAGGCTCGTCGTGGGAGGCAGTCATGATTAAATTGATTCTGGCCGCGCTGCTGTTCGCGGTCCCCGGCCACGCGAAAAAATCGGAGAAACCCATGGAGTGGAAAGGACAGTACGGCGGCCCCATCGACCCGGGAACCTCGGTCGCCGCCGACGAGGGCGCCTGGACGCGCCTGTGGCTGATGGTCGGCCAGGACGCCCCCCCGCTCGACTTCAAGAAGTTCTTCGCCGTGGCCGTGTTCGCCGGCGAGCGCCCGACCGGCGGCTACACCGTCGAGTTCCTCGACCCCGTGCCCAAGGGCAAGGACGTGATCGTGCGCTACCGCGTCCGGGAGCCGGCCGGCTTCGCCACGCAGGCCATCGCCCAGCCGTGGAAGATCCGCGCCTTCCCGCGCGTGCGCGGCGAGGTCTTCGTCGAGGCGGCCGCTCCGGAGGCGAAGAAGAAGTGATCCGGGTCTGGCTCGCGTCGGCGCTCGCGCTGTCCCCCGCCCGCGCGGCGGAGGCCCCGCCGCTGCCCGACATGGCGGTGTCGCGCTCGACGCCGGGCTGGTCGAAGCAGGGCAAGTCGCTCGTGCTCTACGACGCCGCCGGCGAGCTGTCCTTCGAGATCGGCCTGCTGCGCGAGGAGACCGGCGCCGCCACGCGCGAGGTGACCGGCGGCGTGTCGCCCGACGGGCGCGCGGCCTGGACGCTCGAGCGCAAGCTCACCTGGAACGCCTCGCGCAGCAAGCTCGTCGAGTCCCGGCGCTCGCTGAAGATCCACGGCTCGACGGGGCAGACGCTGTGGAGCGACGACGCCGTCGACCTGCCCGAGAAGGGCGAGCCGGTCGCGTTCTCGAACGATTCGAAGGTCATCCTGATCGCCTGCCACTTCGGCGAGTCCTGGTCCGTCGAGGCGCGCGACTGGGCGGGCGGGACCGCGCTCAAGGCCGGGCCCTTCCCGCGGCTCGTCAGCATCGCGCTGACGCCCGGCGGGCGCTACGCGGTGGCGCGCTGGGGGGTGCCGGACAAGAGCGACACGCATTCGTTCTTCGACCTGTGGACGAA
>JAMPYD010000004.1 GCA_023700845.1 Elusimicrobiota bacterium
ACCCGCAACGGCGGCGGGGCAGGCGGCGGCGGCAGCTACGGCGGCGGCGGCGGCGGCGGCGGCGGCAGCGCGGCGCGGGCCTTCGGCCTGAGCTCGGGAGCCGGCGGCGCCGGCGGAAGCACGGGTGTGGCCGCGGGCGGCGGGGGCGGCTCCGGAAACTACGGTGCGGGAGGCAACGGCGGCGCGGCCGGCAATCCCGGCGGCGGCAACGGCTCCTGCAACGGCTGCACCGGCGTCGGCGGCGCGGCCGGCAGCGGCGCCTTCACCGGCACGGGCGGCGGCGCCTCGACCTTCAAGATGAACAGCGGCGGCTCGGGCGGCGGCGGCGGCGGGCTATACGGCTCGGCCGCGCTGTCGCAGCTGTTCCTGGGCTCCGGCGGCGGCGGCGGCGGCGCCAGCAACGAGGGGCCCGTGAGCGGCGCGACCGGCGGCTCGGGCGGCGGCATCCTCCTCATCCTCTCGTCGAGCGTCATCAACTCGGGCACGATCGCCTCGAACGGCGGCGCGGGCTCCAACGGCGGCGCCTGGAGCGCGCCTTACGGCGGCGGCGGCGCCGGCTCCGGCGGCAGCGTCCTCGTGCGATCTCTCGCCTTCTCCAACTCCGCGACCTTCACGGCGGTCGGCGGCGGCCCGGGGAGCGCGGGCGGCAACAGCGGCAACAACATGGGCGGCGCGGGCGGCGGCGGCGGCGGCGTGGGGCGCGTGCGCATCGAGGCCGACGCGATCACCCAGGGAACGGTCAATCCCGCGCCGGCGACGGCGGGCGCCCCTTCCGCGGCCGGCTCGGACTGGGTGTTCTTCGACAACCCCTCGCCCGCGGACGGCGCGACGCTCGCCGCCACGCTCCTTCCCGGCTCGGACGCGGCCGGCTCCTACGCGGAGAGCGACCCGACGCCCAACAACCCGAACCTGATCGCCGACGGCCAGGAGGGCGAGTGGGATTTCGCGCTCGACCCCGTGAACACCGTCTCGGGCCGCTACTACCTGCGCATGACCCGCGCCTCCGCCACGCCTTTGACGGGCTACACCAATCTCGCGATCATCGACGCGCGCGTGCCCCCCTCGGCCGTCGACGACCTGTCGGCGGCCCCGGTGGAGGGCAGCTCGACGACGCTCCTCCTCTCCTGGTCGGCGCCGGGCGACGACGGCGACACCGGCGCTCTCCTCGCCGGCTCTTCCTACTACATCCAGCATTCGACGGACGCCGCTGTCGTCTTCTCCACCACGGCGGCTCAGGTCGTCCTGTCGACCGCGGGCGTCTATCCCGGCGTCCTCCAGCAGCACGCGCTCACCGGTCTCAGCGGCAACACGACCTACCATCTGCGCGTGTGGACGGCGGATCCCGCGGGCAACCTCTCGGCCCTGTCGAACGGGGCCACGACGGTGACGATGTCTCCGGCGGTGAGCGCGGCGCGCGTGGATTCGGTTCTGCTCTCCAGCGTCACGGCGAACTGGTCCCCTCTGCCCGACGCGTCGGTGTCCGGCTCCTCGAACTCCGCGCAGGGCTACGTGCTTGAGGCCTCCACGGCCGCGGATTTCTCCGGCGTCGTCGGCTCCTCCCGGACGCTCGGCGTGAGCCTCAGCACCTTGACCATCGCGGGCCTGGCCGGCGACGCGACCTATTATTTCCGCGTCGGTTCGCTGAACTTCGCCTCCACGGCGCATTACTCGCTGGCGGGCTCCACCTACGTCGCGCCTTACGCCGTGGCGGACGCCATCATCGCCGGCCAGTCCACCGGGACCTGGTATTCCTCGAGCTCCTTCACGTTCTCCTCCAGCTTCGCGGGGGCCGCCTACTACCGGGTGGTCTTCGACGCCAACGCGGGCCACTCCTGGACGGGGACCGAGGCGCGCTGGGATCCTCCGGGCGCTCTCACGGTCCAGGCCGCCGACGGCCAGGGCTGGTACCTCCACGCCCTCCCCCACGACGCGGGCGGCGCCCCCGGAGTCTCCCGCGACATCGGCCCGTTCTGGCGGGACGGGACCCCGCCCGCCGCGTCGGCTTTCCGTTCGTACGATTCGACGGCCGGCGTCCTCGGCGAGACCCAGGTCAACGACCTGACCGCGGGCGTCACGGTCCAGGTCACCGTCTCGGACCTCCTGGCCGGCATGCGTTCTTCTCCGGTGGCGCGCGTCTTCGGCTTCGAGAGCGCGGGCCTTCCCACGGGCTGGACGACCGGCGGCGACGCGAATTGGAGCGCGCAGACGGCGATCGTGTACGCGGGGACCTCCTCCATCCGCTCCGGCGGCATCGGCGCGGACCAGTCGACCTACCTGGAAACCTTGCTGACGACCCTCGGCGGCTACACCACCTTCTATCGCCGCGTCAGCTCACAGAGCGGCGGCGACTACCTGGAGTTCTACATCAACGGCAGCCTCCAGGGGAGCTGGAGCGGCGAGAACCCCTGGACCGTCTCCGTCTACGCGGTCCCCGCCGGCACGGCGGCCTTTCGCTGGCAGTACATCAAGAACGGCTGGGAGAGTTCGGGCAGCGACGCCGCCTGGCTCGACGCCGTGTCCCTGCCGCCGGTGGTCGCCTTCAGCGCGCGCTATACGCGGGACGCCGGCGCCACCTGGACCGATCTGAGGTCGACGAGCTCCCTGACCGGCCCGTACCTGTCGCTGACGGGCTCGGACGGCTCCCTGGCCGGGGAGACGCTGAAGATACTGGGCCTGCAGCTGAACTTCTCGACGAACGCCGCGACCTGCGCCGCCGCTTCGCCCTGCGGAGCCACGAACCAGGTCTACTTCACGGCCGAGGACGCCGCCGGCAACTCCCGCGAGAGCGGCCCCTACGCGGTGCTCGTCGCCACGACCCCGAGCGCGCGCGACGTCTCCTCCCCCTTCTCCACCGGCACCTGGTCCTCCGCCGCGGCCGTGCCGTTCGAGTCCACCTTCTCGAGCGCCGCGTATTACCGCTACTTCTGGGACACCGCCGCCTCTCACTCCTGGACGGAGACGGAGACGATCTGGAGCGCGCCGGACGGCCCATTGTCGTTGGCGGCCACCATCGACAGCCAGGATTGGCACCTGCACGTCCTGCCCTACAACGTGCTCGGCTCCTCCGGCGCGCCTCGCGCCTTCGGCCCCTATTGGACGGACGCGGCTGCGCCGGCCGGCTCCGGCTTCGATCACATCAGCTCCACGGGCGGCGCGCTCGGCGAGAGCCAGCTGACGACGCTCATGGCGGGGGCCACGGTCCGCCTGACCGTGACGCAGGACTCCTTCAGCGGTCTGCTCCTCTCCACGACCGCCGTGCCCGGCTACGCGGCCTACGCCCCGGGCGGGGCCGGCTCTCTCTTCACCAACGACGGAGGCGCGAGTTGGGTCGCCTTCTCCTCGGCCGCGAGCTATTCGGGCTCCTTCGACGAGTTCCGCGCCCTGGCCGTGTATCAAGGGAAGCTTTACGCGGGGCAGGGCTCGGGCGGAGGGGGCGGTGACGTCTACGCGTGCGCGCCGGCCACGGGCGGTTCTTCCACCGCGTGCGAGGCGGGCGACTGGACGCTGAGCGCCAACAACGCGCACAGCGCGGTCAACGCCCTCGCCGTGTTCCGCGGGCGTCTCTACGCCGGCCTCGGCTCCAACGCCGGCAACGACGACATACAGGTCTACGACGGAGCGGCGTGGGCGAGCAGCTACGACAGCAACCTCGGCATCGTCAACGCGATCCATGCGCTCGCGGAGTACAAGGGCAAGCTCTACGCGACGCGCGGCGGCGCCGCCGCCGGGAACGGAGATGTGCTCGTCTGCGACCCCGCGCTCACCGGCGCGGCGGATGTCTGCGACCCGGGGGATTGGTCGTTCGCCTATGACGGCGCGCGCCTGGAGTTCCGCTCTCTCTCGGTCTTCAACGGCCTTCTCTACGCCGGGCAGGGCTCCGCCGCCGGCGACGGCGACATCTACGTCTGCCGGCCGGGGGCCACGGGCGGCCAAGAGACCTGCGAGAACGGCGATTGGAGCCTCAGCCGCGACGGGGCGTCGGGTTCGGTCTACGCCCTCGAAGCCTTCGGCGGGAGGCTCTACGCCGGCCTGGGCTACGCCGCGGGGCAGGGAGACATCTACGCCTGCGACCCCGCGCTGACGGGCGCGGCGCACGTCTGCGACGCGGCCGACTGGAGCCGCGACTACGACGGGGCGACGGCCTCGGTCCTCAGCTTGAAGGCGTACAAGGGCTTCCTGTTCGCCGGAACGGGGAGCGCCGCGGGCGACGGCGACCTCAAGGTCAAGATCGGTCCGGCGTGGAAGCCGGTCCTCGACGGCGCCCAGGAGACCGTCTCCGCCCTGATGCCTTTCGAGGGCGATCTCTACGCGGGTCAGGGGCTCTACAACCCCGACGGCCGGGTCGTGCGCCTGACGCCTTGGGTCTCCTCGACGGCGCTGACGGGCGCCGACGGCACGACCGCGGCGCAAAGCGTCTCGGCGCTGATCCCCGCTTTGGCGGCCTCGCCGGACACCACGGTGTGCGGCGGGGTCTCGACGTGCACGGCGCGCAACCAGATCGTCTTCGCCGTCTCCGACCTGGCGGGCGGCGTCGCGCAGATCGGGCCCTTCGCCGTGATCGCCTCCTCGACGGCCTACGCCGACGAGGTCGCCGGGCCGGCGACCGGGACGTGGCTGACGACGAGCACCATGTCGTTCACGAGCGCCTTCGCCCGAACGGCCTACTACCGTTACGCGTGGGACACCTCGGCCTCGCATGCCTGGACCGAGGCCGAGGCGCGCTGGGATCCCGCGGCGGGGATCACCGTGCAGGCCGCGCCCGGGGGGCAGGGTTGGCACCTGCACGTGCTGCCTTACAGCCTCACCGACGGCTCCGGCACGCCGCGCGACCTCGGGCCGTTCTGGTCGGACGGCGCGCCCCCCGCGGCCTCGGCGTTCCGCCTGTACAGCTCGAGCGGCGGCCTCATGGGCGAAAGCCAGGCCATCGACCTGATCGGCGGCGCGACGGTGCAGATAAGCCTTCAGGACCTGGGCAGCGGCCTTCTGTTGAGCACGGGCTCCCTCCCCGGCGCGGCTCCCGCCTCGGGCGGGCCCGGCGTCGTTTTCTCCACGGACGCCGGGCGCACCTGGAGCGCGATGAGCGCCCCGGTCCTCGCTCGCAGCGACGGGAACTCCTGGGTCACGTTGGCCGAGTACAGCGACCGCCTGTACGCGGGTATGGGACCGGGAGCGGGCGCGGGCGACACCTACTCGTGCAATCCCGCGGCCACCGGCGACGCCGCCGTCTGCGAAGCGGCCGACTGGAGCCTGTCGCGCAGCGTCAGCTACGACATCGTGAACGCCGCGGCCGTGTTCAACGGCAAGCTCTATCTCGGCTACGGCAACGATGCCGGCGAGGGCGACATCGAGGTCTTCGACGGCGCGGCCTGGAGCAACTCGTACAACGGCTCGCAATCCAACATCTACGCCCTCGCCGTCTTCCGCGGACGCCTCTACGCCGCTCAGGCGGGCTCCGCCGGCACGGGCGACGTGCTGGTCTGCTCGCCGGCGGCGACCGGGGACGCCCAGACCTGCGACGCCGGAGACTGGAGCGTCGCGCTCGACGGGGCCGGCTCCAACGCCTACAGCCTGGTGGCGCTCAACGGCGTGCTCTATGCCCAGACCGACGACGCCTCCGGGATACTCCGGCTGCTCGCCTGCACGCCGGGAGCCACGGGCGAGGCGGACATCTGCGACGCGGGGGACTGGTCCGTCGGTTACGCGTCGCAGGGCAGCTACAACAACGGTCTGATCGCCCACGACGGCAAGCTGTTCCGCAGCGAGTACAACACCGGAAGGATCCTCGTCTGCGACCCTTCCCGGAGCGGGCGCGCGGAAATCTGCGAGAGCGGCGACTGGGCCACGGAGTACGACGGGGCCGACAGCAACAACTACTACTTCGGCAGGTCCGGCGGGGACCTGTTCGCCGGACCCCTGAACGGCAATTACATCGTGAAGCGCTCCAGCGGAGTCTGGCGGCAGGCCGGGTCCGTTCCCGGCAACGTGCGTTCGCTTCAGTCCTTCAACGGCCGGCTCTACGCGGGAGACTCCGGCGCCGACGTCTACCTCTTCTCCCCCCTCGTCTCCTCGATCACCGTGACCGGGGCGGACGGGAGCACCGCCCTGGAAACCTTGACGGCCGTCCTGCCCACGCTGGTGAACTCCACCAACAGCCAGACCTGCGGCGGCGGCTACCCCTGCGGCGCGACCAACCAGGTCGCTTTCACGATCATGGACGCCGCGGGCAACGCGCTCTGGGCCGGCCCCTACGCCGTGATCGTCGCGACCACGGCCGACGCGGCCGCGGTCGTGGGGCCGTCGACGCGGGCCTGGGTCAGCTTCGCGACGTTCACCTTCAACTCCAGCTTCGTCAACGCGGCGTACTACCGCCGCGCCTGGGAGGCCTCCCCCTCCCACGCCTGGACCGAGGCCGAGACGCGCTGGGACTCCGTCGACGGCCCGCTCCATCTCGAGGCGTCCGCGCCAGGGACCGAGTACTACCTGCACGTCCTTCCGTACAACGTCCTGGACTCCTCCGGCGCGCCCCGCGTCCTCGGGCCCTACCGGCGAGACGACGCCGCGCCGGCCTTCTCCGGCTTCCGCGTCGTGAGCTCCACGGGCGGCCTCATGGCCGAATCCCAGCTCGTCGACCTGGCCGCCGGCGTCACGGTGCAGATCCAGGTCCAGGACCTCCTCAGCGGCCTGCACGTCGCGACGGCCGCGGCGACGGGCGAGCTGGCCGCGCCGGCCGGAGGCTACGGCGTCATCTACACCAACGACGCGGGCGCCACCTGGACGGCGTTCGCCTCCTCGGTGAGCGCGCAGACGATCTTCTACGGCTTCGAGAGCCTCGCCGTCTTCCGGGGGCGCCTCTACGCGGGGCAGGGCACGAACGCGGGCGAGGGCGACATCCTCGTCTGCGACCCGGCGGTCACGGGCGAGCCCGGGGACTGCGAGTCGGGGGATTGGTCGTCGTCCCGTCCCACCGCGTACTACAGCGCGCACGCCATGCAGGTCTTCAACGACCGGCTCTACGCGGCCTACGGCGGCTGGGGCGGGAGCGGCTACGGCGACATCGAGGTCTTCGACGGCGCCTCCTGGACGATGAGCCACGACGGGCCCGACGACCGCGTCGTCGCCCTGGCCGCCTACGGGGGCAAGCTCTACGCGGGCCGGACCAACGGCTGGAACATAGGCGGCGGAGACGTGATCGTCTGCGACCCGGCCTTCACCGGCGCGGCGGCGGTCTGCGACAGCGGAGACTGGTCCATGTCCTACGACGGGACGGGCTACCAGGCCAACGCCCTCGTCGAGTTCTCCGGCCGCCTCTACGCCGGCTTCGGCTCGCCCAACGACGGGACCGGCGACATCCGCGTCTTCGACGGGAAGACCTGGACGATGAGCCACGACGGCGCCTTCGACCGCGTGAACGCCTTCGCCGTCTACGGCGGACGGCTCTACGCCGCGGCGGCCGGCGCGGCCGGCGGCGAGGGCGACATCATGGTGTGCGACCCCCGCGCGACCGGACTGCCGGCGTCGTGCGAGGCCGGTGATTGGAGCGTGTCGCACGACGGGACCACGGCCGAGGTCAAGTCCCTCTCGGTCTTCAACGGGTTCCTGTTCGCGGGCCTCGGCGCGGCCGCGGGCGACGGCGACCTCCTGGTCTTCGACGGGGCCGCCTGGAGGCGGGTGTACAACGGGACCTCCGACGCCCTCACCTCCCTGGCCGCGTTCAACGGGCGGCTGTACGCCGGCTCCCGGGCCGCCGGGCAGGCCCGCGTGCTGCGGCTGACCCCCGCCGTCTCCTCCGTCACCTACACGGCCGCCCAAGGCTCGACCGGCGCCGAGACGCTGTCGGCCGTGATCCCGACGTTCGCCGATTCGCTGAACTCGGCCGTCTGCGGCGGGACCGCTCCGTGCACCGCGACGAACCAGGTCTACTTCGCGGCGGGAGACCTCGCGGCGAACGCCGTCCACGGGCCCTACGCCGTCCTCATCGACACCTCGGTGACCGCGAGCGCGGACGACGTCGTCTCCGTCCGCTCGACCGGCACCTGGTACGCGACGAGCTCCTTCACCTTCACCTCCTCCTTCGCCGGCGCGGGCTACTACCGCTTCGTGTTCGACGCGAACGCCGGCCACGCCTTCGACGACTCCGAGCCGGTGTGGGGCTCCGGCACGCTGAGCACCGGCCCGGCCTCGCCGGGCGGCGCGTTCTACCTCCACCTGAAGCCCTTCACGCTGGCGGACGTCGCGGGGGCGACGCGCGACCTCGGCCCGTTCCGCTTCGACCCGAGCACGCCGGTCCTGTCGGGCTTCGCCGCCCTCGACCTCGGGGGCGCGCCGTTGGCCGAGGGCGCGCCGCTGCGCCTCGCCTCGGGGGTCACCGTCCAGATCCTCGTGCAGGATGGCTTGAGCGGTCTCAGCGTCCGTCCGAGCCTCGCCTCCGACCGGTTCGAGACCGGCCTGCCGGAGCGCTGGGTCTCCACCGGCCCGACGGCCTGGTACGCGACGGCGGATTCGGCCAACAGCGGCGCCTTCAGCCTTCGGGCGGGGACCATCACGCACGGCCAATCGACGGGCGTCGAACTGGTCCGGCGCGTCCGCGCCGGCACGCTGACCTTCCAGCGCCGCGTCAGCTCCGAGGCGGACTTCGACGCCCTTCGCTTCTTCATCGACGGACAGCTCCAGGGCTCGTGGAGCGGGACGGTCGCCTGGGGCCAGGTCTCCTTCGCCGTGACGGCGGGCACGCGCTCGTTCCGCTGGAGCTACGAGAAAGACGGCACGCTCAGCCAGGGCCTGGACAGCGCCTGGATCGACGACGTCGTCTTCCCCGGCTCGGCCTATGTCGTGTCGTACTCGAGCGACGCGGGCGCGACCTGGCGCGTCGCGTCCGCCACCGTGACGACGGCCTTGCCTTATGTCGCGCTGACCGGCGCCGAAGGCTCGACCGCCCAGGAGACGCTGACCGCCTACGGGCTCGACTTCGCCCACGCCCCGAGCCCCGTGACCTGCGCCGGTACCGCCCCCTGCGCCGCGACGAACCAGGTGATCTTCAGCGCCGCGGACCGGACGGAGAATGAGAGCTCCGGGCCGTACGCGGTCAGCGTCGACACCGAGACCTACCCCGGCTGCGAGATCACCAGGAACGTAGGCGCGGGCATGCCCTACGCGACGATCTCGGCGGGCGTAGCGGCCCTCCCGTCCACCCTGACGGGTCATTCTTGCGTGGTCATCCGCGACGGCGCGAACTACGCCGAGCAGGTGACGGTGCGGGGCTTCACCAACAACGGCTCGTCGATAACGATCTTCGCGGACCCCGCCACGGGCCTGCGGCCGGTCGTCGATCCGCCGGCGTTCGCGACGGCCGCGTTCGTCGTCGCGAACGCGAGCGTCAGCCTCCAGGGCATCGACGTCCGGCCGACGGCGCAGTCCGTGAGCTACGGCGTTCTCGTCTCCTCGGCCTACGTGAGCCTGAGCAGCGTCAACGTGCAGGACGCCGGGGGCATGATCACCGAAGCGGGCATCGTGCTCGGCGCGGACTCGCAGTACGGCGCGGTGTCGTACGCGAGCGCGACGGTGACGGAGGCATACGGCATTCTGATCCTGGGCCGGCACAACGTCGTCTCCTTCAGTTCGATGACGAACAGCTCCAACTCCGACAACACCGGCAAGCGCGCGCTGGCGATCCTGGGCTCGGGAGCCTCGAGCAACACCGTGAATAGGGCCTACCTTGTCGGCCAGCTGGGCGACGCGGCGATGTTCGGGCCTCAGGCCGCGTTCAACACGCTCTCCAACAGCACGGCCGTCTCCTTCGGCTCGAGCATGGCCGGGCTTTATATCAACGACAGCGACAGCAACACCGTCTCGGGGAATTATTTCGAGAACATGATCGGGTACGGCGTCTATCTCGGCGCCGGCGCGCAGTATAACACGATCAGCCAGAGCACGATGATCAGCGCCGCGGCCTCCTTCAAGGCGCTCATGTTGAACGGCGCGTCGTCGAATACGGTGACGGGCTCCTTCATCCGCAACACGGCGGGGCACGGTGCCTCGCTGCAGTCCGGCGCCAGCCTCAACGTCATCAGCCAAAGCACCGTGTCGGCGGACGCCGGAGCCTATGCCGCCGTCTACGTCGCCGGTTCCGACAGCAACACCTTGACCGGGAACATGATCGACGGAGGCCCGGGCAACGCGCTCTATCTCGATACGGGCTCCGACTACAACACGGTGAGCCTGAGCACGCTTGCGACCTCCGGCGTGAACCGCGCGGGGCTGGTGCTCCAAGCCGCGACGAACAACCTGATCCTGCGCGTCCACGCCCAGAGCCTGGGCGGTTCCGGCGGCTATGTCGCCAATGCGAATTTCAACTCGATCCGCCTCAGCACGTTCGTGAGCGTGACGGCCGGCTATTTCGGCCTGCTGCTCGACAACGCCAACGACAACGGGGTCTCCGACGCTTCGATCCGGAGCTCGAACGGGACGGCGCTGCAGATCTACGGCGCGCGCAACGTCATCAGCCGCGCGACGATGACCGCCGGCGATCACGGCCTCTATCTGGTCGCCGCCGCGACGACCGCCGTCTACGACTCGTACATCCAGGGCTCGACGGCCGCGTACGTCAGCGGCTCGACCGGGACGATGATCGGCGGCTCGATGCTCGCGGCGACGGACGCGGCGGGCTCGGCGCTGGCCCTGGATGGGGGCAGCGTGAACCTGACGATCGCCACCAGCACCCTGCTCGCTCCGTCGCAAGGGCGCGGCCTGGCGCTGAACCCCGGCAGCGTCGGCGTGGTGAGCATCGGCAGCGTCACCTTCGGCGGCGCCGGCCGCGGCGTCGAGATCTCCACGCAGGGCGCGAACTTCACCCTCTCCGTGGACTCGGTCACCTTCCGGGGCCTGGCATCCGGCGCGACCGCGATCCACTTCCTGGGCGGGGCCTTCGTCTCGACGATCACGCTCGCCTACTTCGAGGACGCATCGGCCGCGCGCAACGTGAGCGCCGCGGCGCTCGACGTCGCCTCGCGCCTGACGATGCGCTCGTCGAGAGGCCCGCGCCAGGGCCCGGCGTTCGAGATGGACCCGAACGCGCTCGTCGATTGGCCTGACCTGCTGCCGCCCGGCGCGCCCTCGATCTTCACGGTGGGCCTGTCCAGCATCGGCGTGCAGTACGGCCTTGCCGGCGCGGACGCGTACGTCGTCGAGGCGTCGACGATGGCGGACTTCAGCGGCGTGGTGCTCGCCTCCGCGACTCTGGCCCAGGCGGCGCGGCTCGCGCCGCAGACGCTCGATCCGAACACGACCTATTTCCTGCGCGCGGGCTCGGTGTGGGGCGGGTCGACGATCTACGCGCAGGCCGTCCTCTCCACCGCGACCCTCTCCGCGCTGGTCCAGGGAACGACGGTCTACCGGATCGACGTCACGAGCATGATCGTCAACTGGCTGCCGCTCCCGCTCGCGCCTCCGGACGCCTCGTCGATGTCCTCCTCCGGCTACATCCTCGAAGTCTCCACCCGTTCCGATTTCGTCCCTCTCTGGACCTCGTCCGCGACTCCCAACGCGGCGCTCTCGACCTTGACCGCCTCGGGCCTCCTCGGCGGCGACACCTACTACTTCCGCGTCGGCTCGCTGAACTGGAACGGGATCCCGAACTACGCCGCCGCGGTCTCCACCTTGATGCCGGTCCAGCTCGGCGTCGAGCTCACCACGCACACGCTGAGCCTCCCGGGCCTGACCGCCATGAACACGACGATCTCGATCAGCACGAGCATCGTCGTGACGAACACCGGCAACGTCCTCGAGACGTACGCCCTGAGCGCGACGACGATCACGCCCTCGAGTCCATGGAAGATCGGCGCATCGCCCGCGGTGGACGTGTTCACGCTGTGGACCGTCGTCAACAGCACGCAGGCCGGCTCGATCGACTTCACGGCGGGACACAAGCTATCCGATGCCGAGACTTCATGCGGCGAATCGGTGTTCACGATGGGCAACCAAAGCTGCGTGCAGGTGCCGATCGGACAGTCCCGCACGCTCTGGTTCCAGATTTCGACCCCCCTTGCGACGAGCACGGGGGCGGCGCAGGACGTTCGGATCACCGCGCGCGCGGTGAAGGATCCTTAAGTCGCATCGGAGAAAAAAATGAACGCGGAAAAGAGATGGCTGGCGGGCCTGGCGGCGGGATTCGCGCTGCTGGGATCGGGCTGGGCTCATGCGGCGGGCGTCACGGACTCACTGACCGTGACGATCATCCCCGACGCGTCGTACTCGCTGTCGGTGACGACGACGAACGTGGGCCTGGACCTCGGCACGGTCGGGCTCACGCTGAGCACGCAGACGGTGAGGCCGTCGACGATCACGGTGACGAGCTCTTACGCCGGGACGGACCTCAAGCTCCAGGGCTCGATGTCGAGCCCGGGCGTGCCGTGGACGTTCTCGGCGAATACGGCGGTGCCTGCGGCGGATGCGCTGGCGTCGTGGGCGGTGTTCACCGACACGAGCGTGACGGTCGCTCCGGCCCAGGCCGGCGGGTTCTTCAGCGGCACGGTTCCGGGCGCTTCGGGCAGCGACGTGATCGACGGGACGAACCGCGACGTGGGCGTGGTCGCCGGGGTGAACCCGCGCTTCGTGGCGCTCGCGGCCGAGGCCGGCTACAAGTCGATGGAGAGCATCCCGTCGAACGCGGTCGACCTGGCGGCGAGCCGCTCGCACCTGTGGCTGTACTTCACGCTGCCGCCGAGCACGACGGACACGACCGCGAAGCGGATCACGATGACGCTGACCGCGGGAGCGCCCAACTGATGACGCCGCGCCTCATTCGGCGGATTCTCGCTGCGGCCGCGCTGTCGGCGGCCATAAGCCCGCACGCGCGGGCGGACATCGGGCTGGGAGCGCGCTTCGGGGACGTGCTGCTCGAGGGCGCGCAGACCGGGAGGACCTACAACCTCCGGGAGGCCGCGCACGTGCCGTTCGGGATCGAGAACAAGGGCGACGCGGAGGCGGAGATCGTCATCGAGTTCGAGGCGCCGGACAAGCTTCACACCTCGAAGGACTACGATCCGATCCCGGATCCGTCGTGGTTCAAGGCGATCCCTGCGCGGATGACGATCGGGCCGAAGGCCGTGGGCTTCTTCGACCTGCTGCTGACGATCCCGGACGACCCGAGACTGGTCGGAAGGCATTTCCAGGCCGTCGTGAAGGCGCGCATGGACGGCACGGGGACGCTCGCGGTGGCCATCGAAAACCGCGTGCGCATCTCGATCGGGCCGGGGCCGGACTCGCTGAAAGCGGAAAAGAAGGAGAAGGCGATGCAGCAGCTGGACTTCGACGTGACCCCGCAGACGCTTTACGCGCGAGGGGTCCCGGTCGGGAAGAAGTTCGACCTGCGCAAGGAGCAGAAGAAGGCGATCCGCGTGGCCAACTACGCGGCGGATACGCTGTCGATCCGGATGACGGTGGAGGGCTGGGACAAGCGCATCCCGCTGCCGGAAGGGTACGAGGCCGTTCCGGATCCGTCATGGGTGAAGCTGAAGTCGTCGACGGTGAAGGTCGCGGGCTCGGCGATCGGGCAGGCGTTCCTGACGATCGAGGTGCCGGATGACCCCGCGCACAAGGGCAGGAAATACGCCGCGATGATCCGCTCGGGCCTGACGGCGGGCTTTTGGCTGGACGCGCCGGTGAAGGTCCTGTTCGAGACGTCGCCGTGAGATCGAGATCATGAGAATAACTTCG
This sequence comes from Elusimicrobiota bacterium, assembly GCA_023700845.1. GTDB lineage: Bacteria > Elusimicrobiota > Elusimicrobia > UBA1565 > UBA9628 > GWA2-66-18. Next base: position 13,711 of record JAMPYD010000004.1, read on the forward strand.
CAGGAGCACGATGGACCATAGTCCCCTCAAGAGGGGCATGCGGGCGCTCGCCGCCTTGGCCGCGGCGAGCTGGCTGCTGGCCGTTCCCGGTACGGGGACGGCTCGGGCCGCCGCGTCCGACTCCTTCACCGTCACGATCGTCCCTCGCGACGTCTGGCCCCCCACGCCCGTGACCGACCTGGTCGCGGTCCCGGGCGCGGAAGGCCAGATCCTGCTGCAATGGACGGCGCCGGATTCCAACTCGAACGCGCTCGGCACGCTGACGCCCGCGGCCGGCTACCTGATCCGGATCGCGAGCTTCTCGGTCGCCTCCGTCGGGGGCAGCACGACGGCCTGGTGGGGCGCGGCGGCGGACGTGCGCGCGCTGCCGCCGCCGGCTCTGAGCGTCGTCCCCCCCGCTCCGGGAGCCCCGGGCGCCGCGGAGAACCTTCTGCTCAACCAGCTCGAGCCCGGCGTCACGGTCTACGCGATGCTCGTGAGCTCGGACACGGCCGGGCAGCTCTCCGACTCCGACCTCCCTTCGCGCACGCCGCTGGCCCAGGCCAACGCGCTCGTCTTCGACGCGGTCCCGCCCGCTCCCGCGTCGATCGCGGCGGCGCAGAACGGGATCGGCAGCGTTCTCGTCTCCTGGCCCGCTTCGCCGGCCTCCGACCGCGACTACTACCGGCTGCTCGTCGACTCCACGGCGCCGCGCGACTTCTCCGATGAATACGCCGTCCTGGTCGATTCGCCCGCCCTGACGGCGACCTTGACCGGCTTGGCCGCGGGCGTCTACGCTCTGCGCATCGCTGTCGTCGATAAAGGCCTGCCGTCGCACGCCGGGATCGCGCTCGCCAGCCCGGCGGCGAGCTCGACGACCGTGACCGTGGCCTCGAGCATTCTGCTGCCGCAGGCGCCGTTCGGGGTGGCCATGTCCAGCGCCGGCGCGGCGGTGACCGTGAGCTGGATGCCCGTGGAGCGCTACGAGGACGGCGCCGGCTTCGCCGATCCGACCGCGGCGCTGTCCTCGGAGCTCTCCGCCTACCGCGTCTATCGCGCGACCTCGGTCGTCGCCGGCGGCTGGACCCAGCAGATCCAGCTGTCGAGCTCGACCTTGATCTGGACCGATCTCGCGGGCGGCCCGCAGTATTTCTATCACGTGCGCGCGGAGAACGAAAGCGGCCTGTCGGCGCGCTCGGTGTTCCGTTCCGTCGGGACGCTGTCGGCCTTCGTGATCGCGCCCGACGACCGCAGCTACTTCGAGGTGCCCTCGCAGAGCGTGCTTCCGATCGAGGGGACCGCCGGCCAGGCTCCGACGGCCTACCTGGCCGCGGCCGCGGCGCGTCCCCAGGATCTGGGCGGGCGGGTGGTCAAGTCGATCGAGTTCACGGCGATGCAGGGCGGGCAGACTTTGGCGCCGAATTTCTCGCTCCCGGTCATGGGCCGCCTGAAGCTGCGCTACGAGATGAACGCGTCGTCGGTGGTGCCCTCGGGCATGTCGGCGGCCGCCGTGCCGGCCAACCCGAGCAACATCGGCGTCTACTGGTACAACGGCTCGGCCTGGGTCCAGATGTACGGACGGCTCGATCAGACGGACCAGTCGCTGAACCTTGAGACGAAGTATTTCGGCATATACCAGCTGCGCATCGTCGAGCGCGCGACCGACTTCGCTTTCGACCAAGCGGGCGTCTCGAACCGGTTCGTCACGCCCAACGGCGACGGACGCAACGACTCGGTCGTGTTCTCCTACGACAACCCGAAAGACGTCTCGGTCCGCGCGCGCATCATGGACCTGAAGGGGCGCGTGATCGTCCCCGAGCTGCCCCAGGGTCCGGTCACGAACAGCCGCGTGTGGGACGGCCGCGCCGGCGGCGCCTACGTGCCGGGCGGGGTCTACCTGTACCAGATCGAAGGTGAGGGCCGGACCTTCAGCGGAACGATCGTGATTCTGAAATAAAGCCCCTTTAATCGATTTCGCCGGCCCGAAACACGGATTTCGCATGCTTTCTCCATAATAGGGGCAGCCCATGCCCTTTCTGAGATCCGCCTTCCTTGCCTTCAGCCTGTGCGTTTCCGCCGCTTTGCCGGGGCCCGCTCCGCTGGGATTCGCTTTCGCAGGCGCGACGAACCGTGTCATTACTCCCAACGGGGACACCCTTAACGACAGCGTCACCTTCCGCTTCACCAATCCGAGGGAGTCGAGCGGCTTCATCCGGATTTACGACCTGCGCGGGCGGGAGCTGCGCAACCTGTCGATCTCGATCGGCGACACCTCTAAGGCCTGGGACGCGCGCGCCAACGGGCAGATCGTGGCCGCCGGCGTCTACATCTACGTCCTGAGCATCGAGAGCCGCACCTACTCGGGGGCTGTCGTGGTGGTCCGATGAGAGCCGCGCTCGCGGTCCTCCTCGCCGTCATTTTCGCCGCGGCCCCCGCGCGCGCGGCGTTCGAGGAGACCGGGGCGGGCGCCCGCGCCCCGGGGATGGGCGACGCCTTCACCGCTCTGGCCGACGATGCCTATTCGATCCATTACAACCCCGCCGGGCTGGCGCAGCTGGAGCGGCCGCAGTTCGCCGCGGCGTACTCCAAGCTCTACGCCGGGCTGTCCGACGGCACGGACATCGGCTTGTCCCAATTGGCTTACGCGCACCCTCTCGCCCGCGGGCGCCAAGGTACTTTGGGCCTGTCCTGGGAGCGCTTCTCCCTGAGCGGCCTCTATCAGGAGCAGGTGCTGGCGGCGGCCTACGGTCGGCAGGTCCTGGGAGGGACGCAGGGCGGCAAGCTCTATCTCGGCGCGACCGCCAAACTCCTCGCGCGCTCCTTCAATCGAGGTGCCGAGGCCTCCAACGCCTGCAGCGGCCTCAACTGCTCGCTGGGGGCGGATCCCGTCTTGTCGGGCTCGAATTCGACCAGCGCCCCCGATCTGGACCTCGGTCTGATCTACCGTTTTCCCCGCCGCCTGCAGGCGGGGCTGAGTCTTCAGCACGCGCTGCGGCCCAACGTGGCCTTCGCCGGCGACGACAAGCTCGAGCGGGCGCTGAACGCCGGCCTCGCGTACAAGTCGCTGTGGATGAGCCTCGCCGGTGAGCTGAAGCTGCGCCGGGCGGCCGACGGCGCGACGGCTCGGGACGCGATCTTCGCGGCCGAGCGCTACTTCCCCTCGCTCGACTACGGGCAGTTCGGCGTACGCGGCTCGATCGGGTTCGGCAGCGCTGACTGGCGGCAGTTCACCGTCGGCGCCTCATACCGGATCAACAAGATCCAGGCCGACTATGCCTACCTGATCCCGATCGGCGGCGTCCAAGGCCAGTCGGGCTCTCACCGCGTCGGCCTGAGCTTTCATTTCGGCGCGCCTTCGGCCGACGAGGAATTGGCGCAGGAGATGCTCGAGCAGAAAAAGCGCATGACGGGGGGCCTGCCCGCCGTCTCTACCGGCGCCCCCGGATTCGGCTACGAATACGCCGAACAGGCCCGCCCGCAGGATCTCTCCGACCCGCGGCTCGACGCCGTGCGCGCGTTGATCCTTCAGCGCCGCTATCGCGCGGCGAAGGTCGCCTTCGACGCGCTCGCCAAGGCCCAGCCCATGGGCCCCGGCCTCGAGCGCCTTGGCCTGCGTCTCGATGACGCGGCGTATCACTACGCCGACCTTCCCGAGCCCGCCGCCCGCCCCGACAAAGGCGTGGTCGACGCGATCGCGGCCTATCTCAATGGGGAGGATCGCGAGGCCCTTCTGCACGCTTCCTACGCCCTCTCGCTCAGCGGCGAGGATGCGCGCATCGAGTCGTTCGTGCAGACCCTGGAGAAGAAGACCGGGCTCAAGGCCGACCGCCTCCCAGCCGGGCATTCGCGCGGGTTCATCGACGAGCTCCTGTGGCGCGTCGAGTTCGCGCACACGCGCGGAAACTCGGCCCAGGTCGAGGCCTTGCTGACAGACGTCATCCGCCTCGAACCCGAGAACATAACCGCGCTCTCCCGACTGGGCTCCCAACGCTATCTGCTGGGGCGCTACCTCGAGGCGGTCCAGTCCTGGGAAGCAGCGGAAAAGATCGAGACCCGCGAGCGGGAGCTCGTGTCGCTGCGCGCGTACCTCAAGCTCGCGCGCGAAGCGGCCTCGGGCAAGTCCCTGCCCGGCGGCTTGGCGCCCGCGGCCTCCGCGCCCGAGCCGTCGCTCGAGCGCGACGGCCTCCCGCGTCGCGCCTCCCCCGTCCCGAACGGAGACCCCCGTCAGATCGAGGCCCTGTACCAGAAGGGCGTCGAGCATTACGCGCGCGGCGAGTACCTGCAGGCCAGCGCGATGTTCCTGCGCATCCTGCGCATCGACCCCGGAAATGCGCCGGCCCGCAAGGCGCTCGACCGGATCGAGCGCGCCCGCCCCGCGAGATGAGCATCCGCCTCAAGCTCGCGCTGCTCCTGGCCCTGACCGCGGCCGCGGCCGTGCTCGTCTCGTCACGGGTATTCTTCACCGCGCAGCGAGACGCGCTGCGCGCCGCGGAGCAGGAAAAGAACGCGGTGCTCGTCGAGTCCGTGCGCGCGATGGCGAGGGAGGCCCAGCTCGCGCGCGACCCGTTGATGCTGATCGACTACCTCGAGTTCCTCAAGCGGGACCGGCCCGAGCTCCTCGGCACGCGCATGCGCTACGATGGTTCGTGGCGCGGCGCCCTGCTCCCGGCCGCGCCCGACCAGGACTTTAACGAGGCGGCCGTCGAGATCCCCGCGGCGGAAGGCGTCGGCGCGGTGCGGGTCGAGCTTAGGCTGTCGCGCGCCGTGCTGCAGGCCCGCGTCTCTGCGGCCGAACGGGCGCTGGGGTACGCGCTCGCGCGCTCCGCGGGCGCCGTCGCCCTCCTCCTCGCGCTGCTCGGGATCCCTTTGGCGTGGACTTTGACCTCTCGCGTCGTCGAGCTGCGACGGGCTGCCGAGGAGATCGGCGAGGGTCGTCTCGAGCGCCGGGTCGACGAGAGAGGTCGCGACGAGATCGGGGGCCTGGCGCGCGGCATGAACGCCATGGCGGTGCGCCTCGGCGAGGTCGAGGAGATGAAGAAGCGCTTCATCTCCTCGGTGACGCACGAGCTGCGCGCTCCGCTGTTCGCGATCGAGAGCTACGCCCGCATCATGCTCCAGGAGTCCCAGCTCGGCGAGGCGGACCGCCAGCGCGTCCTGCGCGTCGAGCAGAACGCCGGCCGCCTGGCGCGCTTCGTGACGACCTTGCTTGACGCGGCCCGCATCGAGCGGGGCAAGCTCGACTACGCCCCCCGAGAGGTCGACCTGGAGGCGCTCGCGCGGGACGTAGCGGCCTTTCACGGGGAGCGCGCCAAGGAGGATGGGAGAGTTCTCGAGGTGAGCGTCGGACCGGGGCCCCATCGCGCGCGCGCGGATTCGGACATGGTCGTGATGGCGTTGACCAATCTCGTGACCAACGGCCTCAAATTCGCGCCTCCGGGAGGGCGCGTGGTCCTCTCCTTGCTTCGCACGAAGGCGGGACATGAGCTCGCCGTCGCCGACGACGGCCCCGGCATAGACCCGCGCGACCTGGACCGCCTGTTCGTGCCGTTCGAGCGCCTGGAGGCCGGTAAGAAGGTTCAAGGAACAGGTCTGGGCCTGTCCATCGTCAAGACGATCGTCGAGACCCACGGCGGCCGGGTCGGCGTGTACTCCGCCCCCGGACAAGGGAGCCGCTTCCATTTCACTCTTCCCTTTTCCCGATAACAAATGCGTAATCCGGCACCGGCCCCGCGGGGCTATGCTATGGGCGTGACGAAATACGTCGTCCTGGCGGCGCTGTGCGCGACGGCGGCCCACGCGGGTCCGGCTGGCGAGGTCGAGCATGCCGCCCGTCTCGAGGCGAGCGTGGAGGCGGCGCTCGATCGTATTATCGGCCCCGGACGATCCGCGGCGACGGTCGAGGCGCGCGGAGAGCGCGTGACCAGGCGCGAGCAGTCCGAGATCAGCGGCACCGGAGGGGACTCGGCGCCGGCCGAAAGCTCGTCGGAGCCCGGCCCGGCGGCGCCTTCGCCGTCCGCGATCCTCCCCCTTCCAGGCTATGCGAAAAAGGGGGTTCCCGCCGCCCCCCCCTCCTCTCGGATCCCTCCGCTCCTGCTGCATGCGGCCTCCGAGGAAACCGTCCGCGAGGGCTCTTTCGCGGTGACCGGCCTGCGGGCCTGGATCTTCCTGGACAAGGGCCTCGACGATGCCGCGGCCGCCGAGGCGGTGCGCGTCAGTCTCGAGATCCTCGCGATCGACCCTGACCGCGGCGACTCGTTCAAGGTCGTGCGGACCTCCTTCCTGCCCGCGTGGCGCGCCGCGTTCTCCCGTCCTCGCGGCGCGGGAGCGCTGGCCCTCCTCGCCGTGGCCTGCGCGGCCGCGCTGGCGTCCGCCGCGCTGCTCGGCTTCGCGGCGCTGCGCTCGTCGCGGGCCCTCGCCGACGCGATCCGCGCGGTCCGGGCGCCGGCCGCGGTCTCCTCCCCTCCCGCGCCCCTGCCTGCCCGGCGCATACTGCCTCTTCCTCCGCTCGGCAAGGGAGGCCTCGGCTCGTGAGCAAGCGCTACGACGCGGCGCGGCGGGGCCTCGAGGCCGCCTCCCAGGCGCTGACTCGCCTGCGCCTTGAAAGCGGGGAGGAGGCGCGTCCGTCTGAAGGCGACGTCGCCGCCGCCGCCGGATTGCGCGCGGCGCTCGACGCCGCCCGTCGCGCTCTGGAGGGCAAGGCCGGCGCCCTCGAGTCGGCCGAGGCCCGGATCCGCGAGCTCGAGCGCGAGCGCGACGAACTGCTCTCTCGGGCGAAGGGCTCTCGTCCCGATCCCGGGCTCGCCGAGAGGGTCGAGCGCGCCGAGGCCGAGGCGATGAAGGTGAAGCTTTCCTCCGCCGCCGAGGCCGCAGCGATGAATGGACGCCTGTCGATCCAGCAGGCGGAGTTCGTGCGTCTGAACTCCCTGCGCCGCAAGGCCGAGCAGGCCGCCGAGCAGAGCGAGCTGACGCGGCGCGAGGTCGAGGACGCGCTGCGCCGCGATCTGCGCACGGTCCACGCCGCCCTCGACCGGGCCGCCGCCGAGGCGGGCGCGCGCGAGGCCCGGGCCCAGTCCGATATTCAGGGCCTGACGCGGCGGCTCGAGGCGGCGCTGACGCGCACCGAGCAGTTGTCGCGGGAGCAGCAGGTCGAACGCGATCGCTGGCGCGCGGAACGGGCGCGCCTGGTGTCCACGCTCCAGCGCGCTTCCGCGGTGCATACCGCGTTGCGTCGCGAGATCGCGGACCTGCGGCGAGGCCTGGACCTCGGCGCCGAGGAGGTCGCTCGACGGCTGTTCGAGAGCGAGGCCGAGCTCTCGAAGGCTCGCGCGGGACTCGACGGCCGGGTCGAGGACCTGTCCCGGCGCCTGTCCATGGCCGACGCCGAGCGCCAGAAGGCGCGCGCCCAGCAGGCCGCCGAGGCCGGGCGAGCCGAGGGTCTGGCCCGGCGCTTGGCCGCGGCCGAGGAGGCGCTGTCGGAGCATCGGGCGAGCCTCGCTGCGCGCGCCGAGCAGCTTCCGCAGCGTCTGTCGGCCGCGCTTGTCGCTCGCCTCAAGCCCGGCGCGGCCGCGGCCTACGAGCGCTTGCGCGAACTTTCCGCCGTCGTGCCGCTCACGGAATCCGAGAACGCCTCCCTGCGCCGCGCCGCCTCCTCCTTGGCGGGCCTCAGCGACGCCGTCGGCGTCCTGGAGCGCTTCCTGGACGACGGCCCGCGGGGCGAACCCGGAAGCTTGTCTCCCGCGCTCTCTCGCGCGGCCGCGGCTTGGGAGGCGGCGCTCGCTCGCAAAAACTGCCGCCTCGCCATGAAGCTCGAGGACGGTCTCTCCGCCGTTTTCGATCCCTCCGACCTGGCCATCGTGCTCGATCAGCTGCTGCGGCGGGCCTTCGAGACGCTTCCCGAGCGCTGTCTGCTCGCGTTGTCCGCGCATCGATCCGGCGGGACCGTCGTGGTGTCCCTGGAGGACGACGGCCCCGCGCTCTTCGCCCGCGACCCCGAGGCGGCGTTCGAGCCCGGCGACGCGGGCCTGGCGTTGCCGCTGGCCCGGCGGGCCCTGCGGCGCTGGGGCGGCGACGCGCGTCTCGAGAAGTCCCCCTCCGGCAACGGCCGCCTGGTCCTCACCTTCGTCGCGGCCTAGGTCCGGCCGCCAGCGGCCGGACGCGGCTGCTTCAGCACCTAGTCCTCCTTCGACATCGCCCGAAGGCGCTTGAGCACGGCCTCGCGGCCGCAAGGCTCGGCGAGGCAGGCTCGCGCGATCTCCCGGGAGTCGCCCAGCGGCGGCAGGAACTCCGTGCGCTGGAACTCCTTGACGGCCTCGTCCCTCCGGTCCAGCAGATCGAGCGTGATGCCGCGCAGCAGGTGCGTGAAGGTCCGGAAGACGCCGGGCTTCGCCTTGGCGTCCGCTTCGATCGCGTGGTCGAGCCAGGCCAAGGTCCGCTCCAGGTCCTCCTTGGCGAGGCACGCGTCCCCGGAGAGGCCGCAGGCCAAGGTCAGCCATTTGCGGCGGAAGGCCTTCGGGTCGGCGGCGACGATCTTGACCAGCTCCCTTCCGACCGCGAGCGAGCCGTCCCAATCTCCGAGACGGTGACGCACGTTCGCCTCGAGGAACAGGAAGTAGGGGCTGCCCGGGAAGTCCGCGCGCAGGCCTTTGAGCAGGTTCAGAGCGCGGGGATAATCGTGGAGGTCGATCAGGCAGATCGAGAGCAGCATCTGCGCCGCCTGGCGCCGCGCGAAGCCGGCCTTCTCCACCGCGCGCTGGATGCGCTCGAGGCCGCGCTCCTCGTCGCCGCGCAGGCCGAATATGATGCCGAGCTTGGCGATGCCCTTCAGGTGCGCGGCCTGGTAGTCGAAGACGCCCAGTCCGAGATACACGTCCTCGTAGCCCTCATCGAGCTTGGCGACCTTCTTGAGGTGCTTCATCGACTTCTTGCCGTCGAAGTAGGCGTCGAGCCACTTGCCCTTCATCAGGTTCCATTGGCCGCGCACGCCGAGGGTCATGCCGGAGACGTAATAGCCGTCGAGCCTGGTCTGCTTGTCCTTGGAGTCGATGTAGGCCTCGGCCTTGCGCACGCCCGCCTCGATGTCCTGCTCGAAAAGCCCCTGCAGCGTCGGGGTGTCCTTGAACAGGCCGTACTCCTGCGAGGACTGCCACCAGATGGCCCCGGCCTCGAAGAGATAGCCGAAGGGGTTGTCGGGCTCGAGCTCGATGAGCTTGCGCGAGGCGAGCCGCGCCTCGGCGTAATCGAGGCTGTACAGCGCGGTCAGGCCCCGGTCGAGCTGCGCCTCGGCCGCCGGCGAGGTCTTCGCCCCCCCCGCGTGGACCGACGCGGGAGCCAACGCGAGGATCAAGCCCAAGGCTCCCGCGCTGAAGAACTCGGTCCAGGGCCGAGTCGTCGGGCTAATTGGCATAGATCCTGTCCCCGGCGTCGCCTTTGGGATTCTTCCGGCGGGGCGCCGGCTTCGGCTTAGGCTTGGGCGCGGACTTCGGCTCGGGCTTCTCGAGGGCGGCGACGCGCGCGCAGGCCGGGCGCAGGCCCAGGCCGCAGGCCTGCTGGTGGTCGGCCAGCGCCGATTCCCGGGATTTGAGCGCCTCTCCGGCCAGGCCGCGGCGGAAATAGCCGTCGGCGAGCGTCAGCCGCGCGGCGTTGAGGCCCCTCGTGGACGCGCCGATGCGGCGCCGGTCGTCGAGGACCCGCTCGAGGTCGGGAAGCGCGCGACTCAGGTCGCGGTGGGCGTTGTCCCAGTCGCCGAGCGCGGAGTAGGCGCGCGAGCGCCACGTCAGGATCTCGGCGCGGCGCTTCTGCGGCCGCTCCGCGGCGGCGGACAAGGCCGACAGAGCCTCGCCGTAGCGGCGGACCGACAGGTACGCGCGGCCCTCGCCCAGGGACGGGCGCGGGTCCTCGGCGCCGAGCAGGCGCGCGGCCCCGGCGAACGCGTCGCGGGCGGCCTTGCCCGACCGCGGCGGACCCTGGACCAGGCGCGCCTCCCCGAGCGCGAGCCAGCCCTCCGGGTCCTCGGGAGCGATCGCGACGTAGTCCTCGGCGTCGCGCTCCGCCGCGGCGCCCTTGCCGAGCGCCGCGCGCGCGCGGGCGCGCATCAGCCGCGCGCGGTCGTTGCGGGCGTCGATGTCGAGCGCCTTCGTGAGGTCGTCCTCGGCGCGCGCGTCGTCGAACCGCGCGGCCTCCCCCTCCGCGCGGGCGAAGTGAGCGTGCGCCAGCAGAGGACGGCCGTCCTCGGGCATCCAGGCCCGCAGCGCGCGCGTCGCGTACTCGACGCGCTCGGGGTCGGAGGCGCTGCGCGCCTCCGCCTTTCGCAGCTGCTCGACGAACGGGCTCAGCGCCCGCGCGGGCGCGGCGAGAAGGAGCCCGAGCGCGGCCGCGCGGATCATGAGGCGGCGAGCGTCTCCTTGTGGGACTTCCAGAATTTCCGGATGTGGTCCCAGCCTTCCTCGGCCGTGTCGACCATCTTGAAGAGCTTGTTGTCGGCCCAGTTGGTCATGCCCTGCTCCGCGAGATAGTCGAAGTCCACGAGCCGCTTCCAAAAGGTCTTGCCGACGAGGACGATCGGCAGCGGGCGCTTCTTGCCCGTCTGCACGAGCGTCAAGGTCTCGAAGAGCTCGTCGAGGGTGCCGAAGCCGCCCGGGAACGCGACCAGCGCCTTGGCGCGCATCAGGAAGTGCATCTTGCGCAGCGAGAAGTAGTGGAACTGGAAGCACAGCTCCGGCGTGATGTACGGATTCGGGTCCTGCTCGTGCGGCAGGGTGATGTTGAGGCCGATGCTCTTGGCTCCGCACTCCCAGGCGCCGCGGTTGGCGGCCTCCATGATGCCCGGGCCGCCGCCCGTCACGATGACGTGCTCGAGGTCCTGGCCCGCCTGCTGGGCCTTTGATAGAAGCGCGGCGAAACGCCGCGCTTCCTCGTACCAGTGGGAGAGCTCGAGCTTCTTCTCGGCGAGGACGACGAGGCGCTTGAGCTCGACGTCGCGAGGGCGGTCGGAGAGGTTCTCCTTGGCGATCTCCAGCGCGCGGGCGGCCTCCTCCCCGGAAAGGATGCGGGCGGAGCCGAAGACGACGATGGTGGAGCGGATCTTGTTCTCGCGCAGGATCAGTTCGGGCTTGAGCAGCTCGAGCTGCAGGCGGACGGCGCGCAGGTCCTTGCGGCCCATGAAGTCCATGTCGGCGTACGCCTTGAGGTAGGCGTGCGACTCGCGGATCTTCTTGAGCAGGGCGGTGCGCTGTTCGGGAAGGAGTTCTCGGGTGGTTTTAGGGTTCATTGTAGTTTTAGAAGGCGGGGCAGCCAGAGGCTGAGGGCGGGCCAGTAGGTGACGATCATCAAGGCCGCGATAAGCAGCATCCAGAAGGGAAGGACGGCGCGGTAGAGGACCGGCAGCGGCTTGTCGAAACGCCGCGAGGAGAGGAAGAGGTTCAGGCCGAGCGGCGGCGTCATGTAGCCGATCTCCAGGTTCAGGAGGAAGAGCGCCCCGAGGTGCACGGGATCGATCCCGTACTGCGCCGCGACGGGCGCGATGATAGGCACCACGATGACGATGGCCGAGAAGATCTCGATCATGTTCACGACGAGCAGGAAGACGTTGAGCAGCGCGAGGAACGCCCAGGGGCTCTGGATATGGTCATGCAGGAAGGCGAAGATGCGCCCCGGGATGTCCGCGTCGATCATGTAGCTCGTGAGGCCGAGCGCGCAGCCCAGGACGATCAGGATGGCGCCGACGAGGATCATGCTCTCGCGCGCCACGTGAGGCAGGCGGCGCCAGGAGACGTCCTTGTAGACGAGCACCTCCGCGATCATCACGTAGAAGGCCATGACGGCGGCGGCCTCGGAGGCGGTGAAGAAGCCGCCGTAGATGCCGCCGATGACGATGAACGGCAGCGGGATTTCCCAAGCGGCCGCTTTCGCGGCCGCTTGCAGATTCTCCCAAGAGAACGGGATCGGCTTGACGTTCTCGCGCCGCGCGACGACGTAGGCGTAGACCGAGAGCGCCGCGAGCAGGAGGAGGCCGGGCACGGCCGCCGCGGCGAACAGCTTGTCGATCGAGATCTTGCCGACGAGGGCGTAGAGGATGATCGGCAGGCTCGGCGGGAACATGAGGCCGAGGCTGCCCGTCGTCGTGATCAGGCCCAGCGAGAAGGCCTCGGGATAGCCCTGGCGCCGCAGCAGAGGATAGACGAGGCCGCCGAGCGCGATGATGGTCACGCCCGAGGCGCCCGTGAACGCGGTGAACAGCGCGCAGGCGCACAGCCCGGCCACCGCGACGCCTCCGGGCAGCCAGCCGAACATGCTTTCCGCCAGCGCCACCAGGCGCTGCGGGGCCTTGCTCTCGGCCAGCAGGTAGCCCGCGAAGGTGAACAACGGAACGGCGATCAGGGACGGCAGGGAGGACAGCCGGGAGAGCTCGATGATGACGGCGGAGGACTGGATGCCGGCGTCGTGGAACAGCCACAGCGCCAGGGCGCCCATCAAGGCGAAGACGGGCACGCCCGCGAGGGTCAGGGCGGCGAAGACGGCGAGGGCCAGGACCGTCACCGGCCCGAGGCCTCGGCGGCGGCGTCGGCGCTCTTGAACAGCATGTGCGTCAGGACCAACGCGAATCCCGCCGGGATGCCGGCGGCCGCGACCCAGGACTGCACGGTCAGGCCCGCGACGCTCAGCAGCTCGGACGGGTTGTCGCGTTCGTCGATGAAATAAGTCCAGGACGCCTTGAGCAGGATCGCCGTTATCGCGGCGCCCGCGAGGTTGGCGATAAGCCTCAGGCGGGGCTTCCAGCGCTCGGGCGCGCCGACGTGGGCGGCCTCCCAGGCGAAGTGCTTCTCCGAAGCGGCGGCGAGCGCGGCGCCGAGGAACCCGGTCCAGAGGACCAGATGCTTGAGGACGGTCTCCCCCCACAGCAGCCCCATGCCGAAATGGCGAAGCACGACCTGCGCGAAGGCCAAGGTCACCATGACCGCGAGCAGCGCCACTAAGAGGGCGCCCTCCGCGGCGGCGAGGCTCGCCTCAGCTCTTCTTAGCTGATCGCGCACGGAGGGCGGCGAGCTCCTTCTCGAACTTCCCGAGCAGCTCCGCGGAGAACAGCTTGCCGGCGAGCTCCCGTCGCGCGGCCGCGCCGAGCTCCTCGTACCGGCGCCGCGTCGCGGGGCCGGGGTCGGCCGCGAGGTCGAGGCCCTGCTTCTTGAGCGCCTGGAGGGCCTTGTCGTTCTCGAGGTTGGTCAGCTCGTTGAGCCGCTTGAGGTGCTTCGCGGAAAGGGCGAGCAGGGCCGCGCGCTGGTCGTCCGGCAGGGAGTCGATGAACTTCTTCGAGACGAGCACGGCGCCCGTGGACTCCGCGAGGGGCACCGGGTAGATGTGCTTGACCTTCGAGTGCCATTGCAGCGCGACGACGCCCAGCGGCGGGCCGTACACGCCGTTGATCATGCCGGTCTGCAGGGACTGCATGACGTCGACGATGGACAGGGGCACGGGGTTGACCTTCAAGGCCGAGAAGGCGGCGATCGCGATGGGGTCGCCCTCCCACACCCACATCTTCTCCTTCTTCATGTCCTCGGGCGAGGCGATGGGGTTCTTGCTGAACACGTAGACCGAGCCGAGGTCGGTCCACCCCAGGAGGACGAAGCCCCCTTTCTCGACGGCCGCGTTGAGCTCCTTGTCGAATTTGGCGCGCACCGCCTCGAGCTCGGAGCGCGAGCGGAACAGCCACGGGGCGTCGAGGAGGCGGGTCTCGGGGGCGACGTCGCCCAGGCCCACGCCGGTGAAGCCCGCGGCGTGCAGCTGTCCGATGCGGATCTTCTTGACCACGTCCTTCTCGTCGCCGGCCACGCCGCCGGGGTAGAACTTGAACTTGAGGGCGCCCGCGGTCTGCGCCTCGAGTTCCTTGGACAGCTCGCCCAGCACCTTCATCCAGGTGGAGCCTTCCGGCGCCAGGGTCGCGAACTTGATCTGCGTCGGCCGCGCCGCGGAGGCGCTGGCGGCGAGGAGGGCGACCAAAGCCAGGGACCTAGAAATAATCATCGATCTTCTCCATGAGCTGGGCCGCCTTCTTCTTCGCGGCTTCATCGGTGAGCCGGGCGTAAGGCAGCGCCCCGGCGGGCGATTCGAGAGCCTTCGTCAGGAGCTGGGTGTACAGCTCCCGGTCCTGCACGGCCACGGCGTACCAGCGCGCGTTGAGGACGTGCGTCATCAGGTACTGGCCGCGGGTGAGCTTGTGCGCCCACTCGAAATGGGTCTTGGCCTTGCCCGGATCGCCGCCCAGCATCGCCGGTCGCGAGGCGTAGTAGACGCCGAAGAACAGGTCGGCGCCGCCGAAATGGAAGGCCGGATCGAGCTCGTAGACCCGCTTCATCAGCAAGGTGACCTTGGGGAGGTCGGCCAGCGCGGCGGAGTCGTCCTTGGAGAGGTTGACGTAGCCCCCCCAGCCGAAGCCGGCCCAGAACAGGTCGGGCACGTCCTCCTTCTTCGCCCACTTGAGCGCCTTCTCGAAATCTTCGATGCTCTTGTCCCTCAGGCCGTTGAAGACGGACTTCAGCCCGAGGGCCGCGAGCGCGTGGTCGCGGCCGCGCAGGTAGAGCCCCTTCGCGCGCTGCGGCTCCGCGTCCTCGACGAAGAGGAAGGCGTAGCCGCCGAAGCCCTCGGCGAGGAGGCGATGCATGGTGAGGTTTCCCGGATCGGAGACGAGCATGGCCTCGATGAGCTTGAGCTGGGAGGCCACGGCGTCGCGCCCGAGCTGGTAGTCGGGCTCCTCCAAGGCGGTCTTGCGCCCGCGCTCGAGCATCGAGGCGGTCGTGCGCACGGCGTAGCGGTCGATCGAGCCGCAGGCGGTGGAGGCCAGGCAGGCGGCCGCGAGGAGCAGCTTATTCCTCATATGGGGGCCTATCGTAGCAAAATCCGGCGTCCGGCCGCGCCGTGCTTAAGCGCCGGTCGCGCCTCGCTTCAGCTCGCGTAGTCGCGTCCGGGAGGATGATCCTCCGGGCCCGGCGACCGCGCGCCGGCTCCCTCCGGATCATCCTCCCGGCCTACCTGGTGAGTCCGACGGCGCGACCTTCGCCCGCATGCCGGAAGACGGCGACGGGCGTGTTTATCTTGAGATAAACGTGCGCTCGCTCGGTCCCGAGCCGGGTGGATGGACGCCGCCGGGCGGACGGCTTAGTATAAGCGGGAGGGAGGGCTGGGGTCGACGCCGCGGGCGGCGCTGTTGAAGAGGCTGAAGGCCTGCCCGCCCTTGATCGAGATGACCCAGCGCGAGGAGGTTCCGGGGCCGCGGTTGAGCGCGTAGGCGACGTCGAGCCGGCCCACCGCGCCGCTGCGGGAGCGCGTCGAGGCCGCGCGCAGGCCCAAGCCGACGTCGGAGCGGATGTCCCGCAGCGTCATGTCGGACCCCGCGCGGCCGACGATGCCGCTGTCGACGAACAGCGCCGCTCCCAGGCGGACGAGATGGAAGAACTCCCCGGGGAAGAAGAAACGGTCCTCGAAGTTGACGAGCACGGCCTGGGAGCCGACGAAGCTGTTGTTCTTGTACCCGCGCAGGCCGGTGCTGCCGCCGAGGGCCACCGAGCTGTCGCGGTCGAGGAACTTCCCGAAGGCCCCTTCGATGTGGCCGACCAAGGTGTGGTCTCCGCGCCAGTGGGTCTTCCAGAAGAAGTTCAGGTCCGCGTTGGCCAGCGCGTTCTCCCATCTCCCGGTCGCGGTGCGCCCCGACAAGGCGACCCGGCCGATCGCGAACCGGCCCGGAGCGAAGCGCACGCCGTGCTGGTTGGAGACGCTGAAGATCGAGCGGTCGCGGTCGGAGCCCGTCTTGGAGGACATCCAGCCGCCGCGGACGGAGAGCTCGTTGCCGAGGTTGAAGTCCTCGACGCGCTCCATGCGGTCGATGTAGGTCTCCTTGATGTAGTCGGGCTGCACCCACGCGTAGCCGATCGTCGGGCCCGACAGCTCGCGTTCGTGGGGCAAGGTTCCGGCGGAGGTGCCGGCCAGCGGCTCGTACTTCGCCTCGTCGCTGTACCAGCCGGCCTCCACGCGCTGGACGAAGGTCTGGTCCGCCTCGAGGCGGCGCCCGAGGGAGGCCTCCGCGACGCGGCGCTTCATGCGGAACTCCGTGAACACCTCGCCGTCGCGGTACAGCTCCGGCTCGGTCGTCGCGCGCAGCCAGGAGACGGCCGAGGCGCGGCGCGAATCGAGCGAATAGAAGGGGCTCGTCAGCGAGGCGGAGGCCGCGTCGCCCGTGCTCCCGCGCGAGTAGCCGCCGTTGAGCGCGAGGCGGGTGCCCATGAAGCGCGGGTCCCCGTAGCTGTAGGAGCTGTAGGTCCGCCGGCCCGTGCGGCCGTAGTCGATCGCGACGCTCTTGCCGTAGCCGAGGATGTTTCCCTCCTCGAGGCCCATCGAGAAGAAGCTCTCCCCGCCCTCGGTGCCGGCGGCGAAGCGCGGGTTCGTCGTCCAGCTGTCCTGGCTGCGCACGACCGCGTCCACCCGTCCGTCCGGCCTCGTCACCGGGAGGATGTCGACGCGCCGGAAGGACCCGTTGGCCCGCAGGTTGCGTTCGGACTGGATGACCTTCAGCGGGTCCCAGACCTCGCCCGGCGCGAACAGGAGCTCCCGGCGGATGACCGTCTCGCGGGTCGGGTAGTGGATCTTGTTGGCGAGGCGGAACGGCCAAAAATCCTCGCCCGGCACGGTGGGGTCGAACACGTTGACGCGTTCGACGCGGATCTCCACGATCTCCGCGCCGGCCGGCTCGGGCGACGGCTCCTCGACCTGCCGGGCGCCGGCGGCGCGCGCGAGGAGCAGCGCGGCCGCGAGGAGCCCGGCGGCCCGCTTCATCCGCGTCTGAGCCGCGCCAGGATCTCGGAGGTCGAATGCGAACGGTTGAGCGTGTAGAAGTGTATCCCGGGGGCTCCGCCGTCGAGCAGCTCGCGGCACTGGCGCGCGGCCCATTCGACGCCTTCCCGGACCACGGCCTCGGCGTCGTTCTGCACGGCGGAGAGGCGCTCCTCGAGCTCATGGGGGATGCGGGCGCCGCACATCGCCGTGAAGCGCTTGAGCTGCGCGTAGCCCGTCACCGGCATGATGCCGGGCACGATGGGGACGGCGACCCCCGCGGCGCGCGCGCGGGCGACGAAGGCGAAGTAGTCCTTGTTGTCGAAGAAGAGCTGGGTGATCGCCCAGTCCGCGCCAGCGACGGACTTGGCCGCGAAGCGCGCCAGGTCGTCCTCGGGCGAGCGCGCCTCCGGGTGCGTCTCGGGATAGCCGGCGACCGCCATCCTGAACCCCCCCCGCTCCTTGACGAAGGCGACGAGGTCGCCGGCGTAGCCGAAGTCGCGCTCCCCGGGGGGCGCGACGGGGTGGTCCTTGGGCGGGTCGCCGCGCAGCGCCACGACGTTGCGGATGCCGAGCGTCTCGAGGCGGGCCAGCACGCCGAGGATCTCGGCGCGCGTGTGCGCGATGCACGTCAGGTGGCACGCCGTCGTGAGGCCGGTCTCGTTCTGGATGCGTCCCGCGGCCTCCACCGTGCGCTCCCGCCCGGAGCCGCCGGCGCCGTAGGTCAGGGACACGTAGTCGGGAGAGAGGTCCTTCAGCGCCTTCACGTCGGCGACGAACTTGTCGAGGTCCTCCGGCGCCTTGGGCAGGAAGAACTCGAAGGAGAACAGCGGGCGCCCTTTTCCGAAGAGCTCGGCGATGTCGTGCACGCCGGGGATATTACCAAATGTCGGCCGCGCGTCGCCTTCATGACGGCTTTGTGACGGCCCGGCGGCGGTTTCATGTCCTTCGGGGCCGCTCGGCATTGAGCCTCGCTTGGGGTCGACCGCGATCGACGGAGCAAACATCGCGGCGACCCCACACCCCTCAGGACATGAAACCGCCTCCGGGCCTCAGCACGCCGCAGCGCGTGTTTATCTCAAGATAATCATGCCCGACTTCGATCCTCCTCGCCGGACCGCAGCGACATTCCTCGCCTAGGAGGACTTGCCTTTGGCGGAGCGAGTCTCGCTTTCCTCGATGAGGCGCTTGTACTCGTCGATGACGGTGGGGTCGGTATTGACCATGCTCGCGGTCTTGAAGTCGCCCGCGGCGTTGCCGTACTTCTGGGTGGAGGTCCAGACCGCGGCGCGGTTGCGGTAGAAGCGGTCGATGAGGGAGTTGGCGGCGATGGCGCGCGAGAAGCTCTCGAGCGCGTCGTCCTGGCGCTTCAGCGCGAAGTAGCCGAGGCCGAGGCCGTTCAAGGCGTTCGGATCGAGCGGGTCGTGCTTCACCGCGAGCGAGTAGTTCTCGAGCGCCTTCGGATACTGCTTGAGGAAATAGTGGACGTTGCCCGCGCGGAGGTAGGCCTCGGCGTTCTTGGGGTCGACCTGCAGAGCTTTTCCTAATTCTCCGATCGCGGCCTTGTAGTTGCGGCGCATCGTCAGGACGATCGCCAGCTTCACGCGCGCGCCCGCGTCGTTGGGCTCGAGCTCGAGCGCGCGCACGAGGTCCTGCTGCGCCGCCTCGAGAGCGTCCTGGGCGGTCAGCGCGACGCCGCGCCCGACGTAGGCGTCCGCGACCGAGCCGTCGAGCTCCATGGCCTTCGTGTACTCGAGCACGGCCTTGTCGAATTGCTCGGAGTTGTGCAGCGAGTCGGCGCGCAGGATGAACACGTACGGGTCGTCCATGTCCTTGGTCATCCGGCCCTCGAGGTCGACGATCGCGGACAGGAAGTCGTCGCCCTGGGGATGCCCGGCGGCGAAGCCGATGTAGGCGCTGCGCACGTAGGGATCCATGCCGACGGCCTCGAGATAGACGCGATGCGACTCCTTGTACTGCCGCGAGGCGGCGTGCGAGATCGACTTCGCGATCAGGCCCTCGGCGCGGCGCGTGCCGAGCGCCCAGGCGGTGTCGATGTCCTCGATCACGCGCGGATACTGCTTCAGCGCGAACTTCGCGAGGGCGCGATGGAGGTAGGCGGGCCCGTGCTGGCTGTCGAGCTCGATGGCGCGCTCGCAGGCCTTGAGCG
Source organism: Elusimicrobiota bacterium (assembly GCA_023700845.1). Lineage (GTDB taxonomy): Bacteria > Elusimicrobiota > Elusimicrobia > UBA1565 > UBA9628 > GWA2-66-18. The sequence continues at coordinate 32,672 of JAMPYD010000004.1, forward strand.
CCCCCCTCGGGTCCCGCGCCAGGCGCCGGGCCTGGCACAGATAGGTCCAGGTGTCCTTCGAACGGGGCTCGAGCTCGAGCGACTTCTGGAAGTCGGACTGCGCGGCTTTGAGCTGGCTCAGCGCGGCGTAGGCGAGGCCGCGGTGCTGATACGCGCTGGCGAGCTTGCCGTCGAGCTGCAGCGCCTGGCTGAGGTCGCGCACCGCCTGCTCGTAGTCCCGCGCGCGCAGGCGGATATGGCCGAGGGTGTCGTAGATCGCGGCGTTGTTGGGGTCCTTCTCGAGGGCGGCCTCGATGTCGCGGCGGGCGCCCGAATGATCGCCGAGCTGGAACTCCGCGTCGGCCCGGCGCTCCAGGATGCGGGCCGCCGGGCCCTTCAGCTCGAGGGCGGCGTTGAACGAATCGATGGCCTTGAAGTACATCCGGCTGCGCAGGCGCAGCGAGCCGAGGTTGTAGTGGTAGCCGGGCTCGCGAGGCTTCAGCTCGACGGCCGTCATCACGTCGCGCAGCGCCCTCTCGGGCTCCTTGAGGGCGTTGGCGTACAGCGCGCCGCGCCCGTTGTAGGCCTCGGCGTGCTTGGGGTCCGAGGCGATGGCCTTGGTGAAGTCCTCGAGAGCCAAGGTCGGCTTCTCGACGCGGGCATAGAAGCTCGCCCGCGCGACGAGGATCTCGGGGTCCGCCGGCGCGAGGCGCACGGCGCGGGTCAGGTCCGAGATCGCGGGGGCGTTCTGGCCCATGCGCGAGAGCAGCGAGCCGCGCGCGGCGATCACGGGAGCGTTCTCCGGCTCGAGCTTGATCGCGGCGTCGAGGTCGGCGAGCGCGCGCTTGAGGTCCTTGTCGGATTCGTGCACCCGCGCCCGGCGGACGAGGGCCGCGACGCCGGCGCCGAGGTCGAGGGCGCGGCCGTAGGAGACGGCCGCGTCCTTCCACAGCTGCAGGGACAGGTGCCGGTCCCCGATCGCGAGGGCGGCCTCGGGGGTGAGCTTCGGCGAGGTCATCGCGTTGCGGAAGTCGGCGAGCGCCAGCTCGCGGCGCCCGCCGCGCCAATGCATCTCTCCGCGGTTGAAGTAGGGAGCGTAATCCTGGGCGTCGGCGCGGACCGCGTCCTCGAAGTCCTTCAAGGCGCCGGGCTCGTCTCCCTGGCGCAGCTTGAGCGCCGCCCGGCCGAGGTACGCATAGGAGTATTCGGGATCGAGCGAGATCGCGCGGTCGTAGGCCTTCGCCGCGCGCTTCAGGTCGCCCTGCCGGGCCATCGCCGAGCCGACGAGGGCGAACGCCAAGGTGAAATTCTTATTGGAGCGCAGCGCGGCGGTCAGGCTCGCGACGGCCTTCGCGTCGTCGCCCTTGTCGTAGAACGTCCTTCCGCGCGAGTAGAGCCAGAGCGCCGCCTTCGGCTCGAGCTTGAGGGCCGCCTCGAGGTCGGCCAGAGCCTTGTCCAGGTCCCCCTTCTCCCGCCACACCCGGGCGCGGACGTACAGCGCGCGGGCCGTCTTCTGGTCGGCCTTCAAGGCGGCGTTGGCGGTCTCGAGGGCCTTGTCGGCGCGGCCGAGGAGCAGCTGCGCCCCCGCCTTCGAGACGAGCTCATCGACGGCCAGCGACCCGGTGCCGACGCCGAGCAGCTCGACCGCGCGCGTCGCGTCGGCCTTCTGCCGGGTGAGGTCGCCCGCCGCGTGCCAAAGGCGCGCGCGCAGCTCGTAGGCGCCGCCGCTGCGCGCGTCGGCCAGAAGGGCCTCGTTGACGGAGCGCATCGAGTCCTTGAAGTCCCCGCGCTGGTATTGGAGCTGGGCTTCGCCCAGGATGCGGCGCGCCGCGCCTTTATCGGCCGCCAAAGTCGGCGGGACGAGCAAGGCGAGGGCGGCGACGGCCAGCGCGAGCGATCGTGCGGTCTTCAACATGAGGAGAATACCGGGAACGTGTTACAGATTCAAGACTAAATCGCGGGCGACGCCGGCCGGGCGCGCCTATAGACCTATAAGTAGAAGTCGCGCACCCAGCGGTGCTTGGCGATCGCGGCGAGCTCCGCGGCGTCGAAGTAGCGCCCGTCGCAGGCGCGGGCGTTGAAGGTCACGTGGGAGACGCGGCGCATGCCCGGGATCACCGTCGTGACCGAATCGAAGCTCAGGCAGTACTTGAGGGCCGCCGCCGCGAGCGTCTCCGCCTTGGGACCGATGACGGCGCGCGCGAGCAGGTCGGCGCGCCGGCAGGTCTCCGTCAGCCGTTCGCCGCCGAAATAGTGCGAACGGAAGTCCTCCGGAGCGAAGCGCGTGTCCGGCGTCAGGGTCCCCGTCAGGCTCCCCTCGTCGAACGGGCAGCGCACGATCACGCCGACGCCCTGCTGCCGGCACGCCGGAAGCAGGCGGTCGGCGGCGCGCTGATCGAACATGTTGAAGAGGACCTGCACGACTCCCACGAGGCCGGTCTTGACGAGCTCGAGGGCCGAGTCGGGGTCGTCGTTGTTGATCGAGACCCCCCAGTTGCGGACCTTGCCCTCCGTCTTGAGCTTCGCCATCTCCGAAGCGAGCGCGGGCCACATCGGGTCCTTGAGCCAGCTGTCGTGCCAGACGTGGAACTGATAGACGTCCAGGGCGTCGCTGCCGACGTTGCGCAGCGAGCGCTCGACGCTGAGCCGCACCCAGTCCGGCGGGAACACGAGCGCGAGCTTCGCGCGCGGATGGCCGGGCCATTCCATGTTCTTCGGCGGGACCTTGGTCGAGAGGACGGCGCGGCGGCCGGCCTCCTTGAAGAGGCGCGCCATCAGGCGCTCGGAGTGGCCGTGGCCGTACGCATAGGCGGTGTCGAAGTAGTCGATCCCCGCGTCGAGGGCCGCGTGCAGCGCGAGCATCGACTCGTGGTCGTCCGTCGGACCCCACATCGATTTGCCGATGCCCCAGCCGCCGAAGCCGATCTCCGAGATCGACAGCCCGGTCTTGCCCAGCGGCCGGTGGGGCAGCTTCAATGACGCCTCGCTCGCCTTCATCCCCGTTAATCTAGCAAATCGCGCGGAGTTGTTTATTGGTCGCGCGTCATTGCGAGATCTTGACCTGGAGGCCGATGGAGGCGATGACGTCGGCGACGGCCTCGCAGCGTTCGAGCGGGCCTTGGTACACGACGCACGAGCCTTTCGAGTGCACCTCCCAGGAGAAGGCGCGGGCCTGCGAGAGGGAGCAGCGCACGGCCTTTATCAAGATTCGTTCGACGGAGTCGAATGAATGGCAGTCGCAGTTGAAGAGGATGACGTTCCAGCCGTGGTCGCGCTCGGCGTCGGCGGGCTCCTCGACCTTCTTGACCTCCGCGGCGCCCTTGCGCGTCGCGACGGGCATGGTCAGCGCCGGACGGCGACGGCCATGCCCTCGCCGGTCGGGATCATGGCGCAGGACGAGAACAGCGTCTCGTCCGCCAGGAGCGACAGTGCGGCGCGCATCGGGACGACCTTGGGCTTGTCCTCGTGGGACGCGGGCAGGTCGTCGCGGTGGAGGTTGCCGAACAGGTAGGCGTTGTCGCAGATGACGAAGCCGCCGGAGCGCACGTTCTTGACCGCCCAGCGCGCGTAATCTCCGTAGCCGGTCTTATCGGCGTCGATGAAAACGAGGTCGAAGGGCCCGTGGGCTTCGAGC
>JAMPYD010000079.1 GCA_023700845.1 Elusimicrobiota bacterium
CCCGGTTGAACGCGAAGGCGAACGCGTCGAGCTCGTCCGCCGCGCCCGGGCCGCGGAACTCGAGGCCGCCGGCGCCGCAGCGCCGGAATTCGGCGCAAAGGAAGCGTCCGCCGGCCTCGCCCGGCGCCAGCGGGACGGGCTCTCCGTCGAGATAGAGCCGGTCCTCGCGCGCCTCGAGGCGGATCGCGCTCCGGCCGGCGAGCGCCGCGGCCAGGGCGGCGCGCGCCTCGGCGGCGTGGGTCCGGTAGCCCTCGTTGCCCGGACCGTACACGGCGGCGGACTTGAGCAGGACGAAGAGGCGGCGCGCGAGCTCGGCGGCCGCGGGCGGGGCGTTCACGGCTCCCTCCCGCGCGCTTTCAGCGCGAGGAGGGCGCGGGCGACGCCCTCGACGGCCGCGGCCGGGTCGAAGGCGTCCGCCTCGCGCAGGCACGCCTCCAGGGCCTCGCGCTCTCCGGAGAGGTCGGCGAGCTCGCGCATCAGCCGGGCGATCGCCGCCTCTTTTTCGTCGGACGATGGGGGCATGCCGTTGGACCTCATCGGGCCGCCCGCAACGCTACGGCCTTCGCCGATGGATGTTCTGTTGCTGACCTGAAGGAATGGCCGACACGGCGCCCGAGTGGCATCGCCTCCCGGCCGAGGAGGCCCTGAAGGCCCTCGGCTCCTCGACCGCGGGCTTGAGCTCTGCGGAGGCCGCGGCGCGCCTGGCCCGCGACGGGCCCAACGTCCTGGCCTCGGCGCCCCGGCGCTCCCCGTGGGCGATCTTCCTGAGCCAGTTCGCCGACGTGCTCGTGCTCATCCTGCTGGCCGCGGCCGTCGTCTCCGGCCTGATCGGCGACGTCGAGGACACCGTCGTGATCGCGGTGATCCTGATCCTCAACGCGGCGATCGGCTTCGTCCAGGAGTACCGCGCCGAGAACGCGCTCGCCGCGCTCAAGGCCATGGCCGCGCCGACCGCGCTGGCGCGGCGCGACGGCGAGCTCGTCACGGCGGCCGCCGCGGACCTGGTCGCGGGCGACGTCGTGGCGCTCGAGGCCGGCGCGGTCGTGCCCGCCGACCTGCGCCTGCTCGAGGCGGCGCGCCTGGGCGTCAACGAGTCCGCGCTGACGGGGGAATCGGTCCCCGTGGAGAAGTCCGTCGCCGCGCTGAGCGGCGATCTCCAGGCGCTGGGCGACCGGCGGAACATGGCCTACTCCGGGACCATCGCCGTCGGGGGGCGGGGGCTGGGCGTGGTCGTCGCCGTCGGCATGGCCACCGAGTTCGGCCGCGTCGCCGGGCTGCTGACGGCCACGGAGGAGGTGGTCACGCCCCTGCAGAAGCGCCTGGCCTCCTTCGGCAAGCGCCTGGCCGTCGTCGTTCTCGGGATCTGCGTGCTCATTTTCGCGGGCGGAGTGCTCCGGGGCGAGCCCATCCTCCGGATGCTGCTGACCGCGGTCAGCCTGGCCGTCGCCGCCGTGCCCGAGGCCCTGCCCGCGGTGGTGACGATCTCGCTGGCCCTCGGCGCGCTCAAGATGGCCAAACAGAGGGCGCTCGTGCGCCGCCTGCCGGCGGTGGAGACCTTGGGCTCGGTGACCTGCATCTGCTCCGACAAGACCGGGACTTTGACCTTGAACAAGATGCGCGTCGAGGAGATGCACGGCGAGGGAGAAGCCCTCGTCGCGGCGATGGCGCTGTGCAGCGACGCCCGCGAGGATTCCGACGGGCGGATCACGGGAGACCCGACCGAGGCGGCCCTGCTCAGCGCGGCGCTGAGCGCCGGAGCGGACCTCGCCGCCTTGGCGCGGCGCTACCCGCGGCTCGAGGAGCTCCCCTTCGACTCCGAGCGCAAGATGATGACCACCTTCCACCGCCATCCCGACGGGGGCTTCATCTCGTTCACCAAGGGCGCCGCCGAGGCCGTGCTGGCGCGCTGCGCGGACGAGCAGCCCGACGCCGCGAAGGCCGCCGAGAAGCAGGCCGCCTCCGGCCTGCGCGTGCTGGCGCTGGCCTGCCGCCGCTGGGCGGAGCGGCCCGGGACGCTCACCCACGACCGGGCCGAGTCGGAGCTGACCTTCCTCGGCGTCGCGGGCCTGCTGGACCCGCCCCGGCCCGCGGCGCGCGCCTCGGTGGCGACCTGCACGGAGGCCGGGATCAAGACGATCATGATCACCGGCGACCATCCGCTCACCGCCTCGGCGATCGCGCGGCGGCTGGGCATACTGGGCGCGGGCGGCGAGGTCATGGACGGCGTCGAGCTCTCCGCGCTCTCCGACGAGGAGTTCTTTCGCCGCGCCGAGGGGGTCCGCGTCTACGCGCGCGTGGCGCCCGAGCAGAAGCTGCGCATCGTCAAGGCGCTGCAGAGCCGCGGGGAGGTCGTCGCGATGACCGGCGACGGCGTCAACGACGCGCCCGCCCTGCGCCGCGCGGAGATCGGCGTCGCGATGGGCGTCGCCGGGACCGACGCGGCGAAGGAGGCCTCGGCGATGGTGCTCCTCGACGACGATTTCGCCACGATCGTCACGGCGGTGCGCGAGGGGCGGCGCCTGTACGACAACATCCGGCGCTTCGTGAAGTACCAGCTGACGACGAACTCCGCCGAGGTCTGGATCATCGCGGCCGCCCCGCTGCTGGGCCTGCCGATCCCGCTGCTGCCCATCCACATCCTCTGGGTCAACCTGCTCACCGACGGCCTGCCCGGGCTGGCGCTGGCCGCCGAGCCGGCGGAGGCCGACGTCATGCGCCGAGGGCCGAGGCCCCCGGGAGAGAGCATCTTCGCCCGCGGCCTGGGCGTCCACGCGATCTGGGTCGGCGTGCTCATGGCGGGATTGTGCCTCGCCGCGGAGAGCTTTCTCGTCGGCGCGGAGGAGTCGCATTGGCGGACGATGATCTTCACCGTGCTCGTGTTCACGCAGATGGGCCACGTGCTGGCCATCCGCTCGGACCGGGAGTCCCTGTTCACCCAAGGGCCGCTGACCAACAAGCCCCTGTTCGCCGCGGTCGCGGGCATGGTGCTCCTGCAGCTCGCGGCGGTCTACCTCCCGCCGTTCCAGCGCGCGCTGAAGACCGAGGCGCTGAGCCCCGGAGAGCTGGCCGCGGCGGCCGCGCTGTCCACCGTCGTGTTCCTCGCCGTGGAGGCCGAGAAATGGCTCAAGAGGCGTTTCGCTCGCGGATGATCTCGAAGTAGCCGATCGCCAGCGCGATGACGAGCGGGCCGATGAACAGCCCGGCGAACCCGAAGGCCTTCAGCGCCCCGATGACCCCGATGAAGACGAGCGGGATGGGAAGCCTCATCTGGGTCCCGAGGAAGATGGGCCGCAGCACGTTGTCGGAGAGGCCCACGACGACCATGAACCAGAGCGCGAGGCCCGCGGCCTTGGCCGTCGCGCCCGTCAGCAGGGTGTAGAGCACGACGGGCACCCAGACCAGCGCCGAGCCGACGAACGGGATCGGGGAGAGCAGGACGCACATCGAGCCGAGGAGGACCGCGAAGGGGACCCGGAACAGGGCGAGCCCCGCCCATGCGAGGGCGCCCTGGAGGAGGGCGACCACGAACAGGCCGTTGACGACGGCGAGCAGGACCTCCCGGACCCGGCTCAGCAGGCGGGCCTTCGCCGCCTCCGGGAGGGGGATCAGCTCGGAGCCGCGCGCGACCATGCGCGGGCCGTCGCGCAGGAACAGGAACAGCGACGCGATGAACACGGCCAGGTTGAGAAAGACGAGAACCGCGTTCCGGGCCATGGTCCGCGCCGCGCTTCCCGTCCACGCGCCGACCTGGTCGAGGTTCTCGAGCACCGCCGCGCGGGGATCGATCTTCATCGCGGCGGCGTACTCCCGCCCCGCGTCGATGACGCCGGCCAGCTTCTCCGGCGGCGTCCAGGCCGGCGCGCCCGGCCCGGCCGCGGCGTTGACCCAGTCCCGCGCCGCGGGGTAGGCCTCCGCCGCCTCGCGCAGGACCGCCCAGCCGCCCAGGAAGAAGGGCACGGCCACGAGCAAGGACACCAGCCCCGTGAGGGCCGCGGCCAGCGCCGTGGGGCGCTTGGGAAAGCGGGCGGCCCAGGATGCGTAGACGGGCGCGAGCAGGAGCGCGACCGCCGCCGCGGCGAGCAGGGCGCTCAGGAACGGCGCGAAGACGCGCGCCCCCAGCAGCGCGAGGGCGAGACCGGCGGCGATCAGGAACGCCCGGTCGTTCACGGCTCGCCTCCGGGCGGGGGCGGCGCGGTCCCCAGCTTGCGCAGGATGTCCTCCATCAGGCACCAATGCGTGAAGGCCGACTGCAGGAGGTTCGCCCCCACGAAGGCGGTGAACCACAGGAACCGCGCGTCGACCCAATGGGCCAGCGCGAGGCTCGCGAGGATGAAGGTCCCCGCGATGGCGCGTATCTGTCGATCGATGGTCATCGGTTTTTCTCCATCATATAGTACAGGACGGGCACGGCGATGCGCGACAGCAAGGTGGACGCGACCTCGCCCGCCATCAGCGCCACCGCCAGGCCCTGGAAGATCGGGTCGAAGAGGATCACGCCGGCGCCGGCGACGACGGCCGCGGCGGTGAGCAGCATGGGCCGGAAGCGCACCGCGCCGGCGTCGATCACCGCGTCGCGCAGGGACATGCCCTCGCGGCGGCGCAGCTCGATGAAGTCGACGAGGATGATCGAGTTGCGCACGACGATGCCCGCGCCGGCGATGAAGCCGATCATCGAGGTCGCCGTGAAGAACGCTCCCATCGCCCAGTGCGCGGGCAGGATGCCGACGAGGGTCAGCGGGATCGGCGCCATGATCACGAGCGGGACGGTGAACGACTCGAACCAGGCGACGACGAGCCCGTAGATGAGCAGGAGCACCAAGGCGAAGGCGATGCCCATGTCGCGGAACACCTCGTAGGTGATCTGCCACTCGCCGTCCCACTTCAGCGCGGTCTTCGAGGCGTCGTCGGGCAGGCGCGTGTACCACGTCTCGAGGTCCACGCCGGCGTCTTTAGCGAGCCCCTCGATGCGCGGCTTCAAGTCGAGCAGGGCGTAGACCGGGCTCTCCGTCCGCCCCCCGACGTCGGCGATCACGTAGGACACCGGGCGGAGGTTCTTGTGGTAGACGGGCATGTCCGCGTCGCCCTCGGCCTCCCGGGTGAGCGCGCCGACCGTGATGGGCGTGCCCGAGCGCGAGATCAGAGCCGCGGCGCGCGCCCCGTCGAGGGTTCGCCGCCGGTCCGCCGGCAGGCGCAGGGAGATCTCGACGGGCTCGAGCTCCCCGTCCATGTGCGCCAGGTCCAAGGTCTCGCCGGCCAGGCTCACGCGCGCGGCGGCCGCGACCATGGCCGGGGCGATGCCGTTGAGCGTCGCCTTCTCCCGGTCGACGACCAGGCGGCTCAGCGGCTCCGGGGAGGGGACGTAGGTGTCCACGTCGGTGATGTCGGGCGTCAGCTCGAGCAGCGCCTTCAGCTTGCGGGCGAAGTCGTCGCGCTTGGCGGCGTCCGGCCCGTACACCTCGAAGACCAAGGTCGACAGCACAGGGGGCCCGGGGGGCACCTCGGCGACCTGGACGCGCGCGCCGTGCTTCCTCGCGATCTCCGTGACCGCCGGGCGCACCGAGCGGGCGACCGCGTGGCTTTGCCGGCGCTTGCCCTTCGGCGTCAGCTGGACGACGATGTCGGCCTGGTCCGGGTTCGTCCTCATGAAATAATGACGCACGAGGCCGTTGAAGTTGTGCGGGGCGCCGACGCCGAGGTACGCGATCACGCGCTTCGTCTCGGGAAGCGCCCGCAGGACGGCGGACAGCTCCTCCGACGCGGCGCGCGTCGCGGCCAGGGACGACCCCTCGGGCATGTTCAGCACGACCTCGAAGTCGTCCTTGTCGTCGAACGGGAGCATCTTGATGATGACCGCCTTGAACGGCACGAGGGCGGCGGCGGCCAGGAGCATGAGCGCGGTCGCGGCCAGATACCAGCCCCGCGCGACGCGGTCGTCGAGCAGGCGGCCCATCACGCGGCGGTACAGCCGGTCGAGCGCCCCTTCCTCGGCGTGCGCCTTCGCGGGATCGGGCTTCCACCAGGTCAGGATCTTCACGAAGGCCCAGGGGGAGACCACGAAGGCGATGAAGGCGGAGAACATCATCGCGAACGAGGCGCCGATCGGGATCGGGCGCATGTAGGGGCCCATCAGCCCGCCGACGAAGGCCATGGGCAGGATCGCGGCGATGACGGCCCAGGTGGCGAGCAAGGTGGGGTTGCCGACCTCGTCGGTCGCGTCCACCGCGAGCTTCCACAGCGGGCGGCCGTCGCCCATCGAGAAGTGGCGGTGGATGTTCTCCACGACGACGATCGCGTCGTCCACGAGGATCCCGATCGAGAAGATGAGCGCGAACAAGGTGATCCGGTTGAGCGTGTAGCCCATCAGCCAGTACACCAGCAAGGTCAGCGCGAGCGTGACCGGCACGGCGATGAGGACGACCATGGCCTCGCGCAGGCCCAGGGCGAGGGCCACCAAGGCGGTGACCGACAAGGTGGCCAGCAGCATGTGGAACAGGAGCTCGTCGGACTTGTGCTTGGCGGTCTCCCCGTAATCGCGGGTGACGGTCACCGCCAGCGCGGCGGGCAGGGACTTGCGCGCCTTCTCCACGCGGGCGAGCGCGGCGCGGGTGACCGTCGTGGCGTTGGCGCCGCGGCGCTTGGACACCTGAATCGTGACGGCGGCCGCCGCGGGCGCGGAGGGCCCTTCGTACACCGACACCTCGCGCTCGTCCTCGTCGGCGCCGTCGACGACGCGGGCGACGTCGGAGACGCGCACCGGCCGCCCGTCGGAGACGCCGAGCACGACGGCGCGCAGGTCGTCCGCCGTGCGGATGAACGCGTCGGTCTCCACCTTCACGGCGCGGCCGCCCGCGTCCACGGTCCCGGCCGGCAGGCGCCGGTTCGAGGCCCTCAGGAGCCCGGCCAGGTCGAGCGGGGACAGGCGCCGGCGCGACAGCGCCTCGGGGTCGAAGAACACGGACAGGCGGCGGCGGCGGCCGCCGAGGATCTCGACGTCCGCCACGTTCTCGACCGTCGTCACGACGCGGCGCAGCTCGGCGGCGGCGCGCCGGAGTTCGAGCGGGGTAAGACCCTCGCCCGTCAGGGTGAGGGCCAGGACCGGGACGTCGTCGATGGAGCGGGGCTTGATCAGGGGCTGGCCCGCGCCCGGGGGGAGCATGTCGAGGTTGGCGAAGGTCTTGGTGTAGACGCGCGTCATCGCGTCGTCGGGGTCGGTGCCGACCTTGAAGCGGACGATGAAGAAGGCGCCGTTGTTCTGGGCGGTGGCGTAGACGTACTCGACGCCGGGAATCTCCATGAGCCTGCGCTCGCCGACGGCGACGACGCGCTCCTCCACCTCCTTCGCGCCCGAGCCCGGCATCGGCACCATGATGTCGAACATCGGCACGTTGATCTGCGGCTCCTCCTCGCGGGGCAGGCGCGCGGTCGCGAGCGCGCCGAGGGCGACGGACCCGAGCACGATCAGGGCCGTCAGCTTGGAGCGGATGAAGGTCTGGGCGAGGCGTCCGGCGGGTCCGAGAGCGGCTTGAGGGGGATTCATCGCGAGGCCTCCAGGCTGCGGCCGAGCACGGCCGCGGCGCCGGCGTCGTAGAGCCCCTGCGCGGCGCGCAGGGACGCCCACTCCGACCGCTGGCGGTAAACGGTGTCCAGGCGCGCCTCCTCGAGGCGCGC
>JAMPYD010000080.1 GCA_023700845.1 Elusimicrobiota bacterium
CCGCCGCAGCGCTGCGAGGGAGCCCAGGGCCTCGGAGTCCCCCGGCGACTCGGCGAGCAGACGCTCGAGGGCGCGCTCCGCGGCCCGGTCGTCGCCGAACTCGAGCTGAGCCGCCGCCGCCGAGCCGCCGCCCGGCGCGCGAGGCAGCTCGCGAGCCGCCGCCGCCGCGTCGCGCTCCGGCGGGAAGACCAGCACGCGCAGGCCGCGGGACTCCGCCGCCCTCGTCGCGGCGTCCGGCAGCGGCCGGCGGGACACGACGGCCGCGGGACGGTAGGAGTCGACGAGCGCGGCCAGCAGCCGCTCGCCGCCGTCGGGAACGGCGCGATGGACGACGAGCGGAGCCGCCGCTCCGGGCGGGCCGTTGAGCGCCTCGTCGAGCCCGGCGAGCCAGGCCTCGTCCGAAGGAAGGTCCGAGAGGAACAGGACGACCGGAAGCCCCGCCGCGGCGGGCTCGCCGCCAAAAAGGCGCGGCGGCGCCAGGAGCGCCGCCGCGACCGCGAGCGAAACGGCTCGCCGCGACCGGCCGATCACCGCAAGCGGTTTCGCGCGGCGAACGCGGCGGGGACCACCGCGTGGTCGGCGCCGTCGCCGACGGAGCGCAGCCTCTTGATGAAGTCGGCGCCGACGAAGGCCTCGACCGAAGCCCGGGAACGCTCGGAGACGGCGCGGCGGAGGGCCTCGGGGGCGTAGACCGGCCGCACGCCGAGGGCCTGCATCTCGCGCTTGGCCTCCGCGTTGAGCTCGATGGTCTTGACGCGCTCGATCCACGCCGCCTCGCGCGAGGCCTTGACGATGAGGGCCCGGTGCTTCTCGGGAAGGCCCGCGAGGAACTTCTCGTTGGCGTAGGTCACGCTGACGAGGTAGGTCGAGTCGGGAAGGCACATGCGGTCGAAGGCCTCCTGAAGCCGGCCGGCCTGGAAGTTGCGCCAGGTCACGACCGCCGCGTCGAGCGCGCCGTCCTTGCGCTTGCCCGCGATGTCGTTGATCTTGTGGCCGACCGTCACCGCCTCGGCGTCGAGGCTCTTCAGCCACGCGCCGTTGAGGGGCTCGCCGTACACGGCGACGCGAAGTCCCTTGAGGTCCTCGACGGTCCGAAGCTCGCGCTTGGACGTCGCGAAGCCGCTGGCGCCGCCGCTGTAGGTGAACGAGAGACCGACGATTCCGTGCGGGCGCAGGCCCTGGAGCATCTCCTCGCCCATGGGGCCCTCGAAGACTCCCTCGAGGTGCTTATAGCCGCGGAAGATGTACGGCGCCTCGAAGACGTGGAAGCGGGGATCGACCGCGCCCATCACGTCGGCGAACGAATGGCCCATCTCGGCGTCGCCGCGGGCCACCTTGGCCGCGATGGTCGGCGCCGCGCGCCCTTGATCGCCGCCGTCGGTGACGATCGTGACCGCGATCTCGCCCCGGCTTCCCTCCTCGACGGTCTTCTTGAAGGTCTCGGCGGCCTCCTCGAAGTAGTCCAGGTTCTCGTGGCCCAGAAGCCAGGTGATGTGGTGCTTGGCTTTCGCGGCCTGGGCCGGCATGAGACCGGCCGAAAGAAGGACGGAAACGGCGAACGCGATCGGCGTGAATGTGTTTCTCATTTATACCCCGCTTGTCCCGAGTATAACATGACGCCCCGGGGCCGTCAAGAGGAGCATATTCCTTATTATTTCTTATTTATTTTAGAGGACAGGGAGGGCCGGAGATCCCGTATCTGAAGGAATAACGGCGACTCCCGGTCCTTGGCCGCGGCGACGGCCGCGTCGGCCTCCGCCAGGGCCTCGGCGAAACGGCCCTGCCCGGACAGCATCGACAGGATGTTCATGCGGGCGGCGAGATGTCCGGGGTCGAGCGCGACGGCCTTGCGGAAATCCGCCATCGCCTCGTCCTGACGTCCCGCGAGATAACGCGACACCCCGCGGTCGGAATACAGCGCCGCGTTCGACGGGAAGCGGACGAGGCAGCGGTCGAAGTACCGGGCATCGAGCCGGCTCCGGCGCCGATCGAACAGCGGGCCGAAGCAGACGCCGTCCGGATCCAGGTCCACCGCGGCGGAGATATCCCGCAGCGCTCCGGCGTCGTCGCGGTTCAGCGCCAGCGCGTGGCCGTGCAGCGCGAGCCAGACCGCCCGGCCCCGATCCTCGGCCGGCCTCCGCGACGCGACCGCGGCGAGGGCCTCGCGCGGCGAACGCCCCTTGGCTTCGAAGAGCATCCACAGGGCCTCCATGTCGTCGGGCGCCGAGGCCAGCGCCCGCTCGAGGCTCTTCTCCGCGCCGGCCTCGTCCTTGAGCTCGAGCCGGATCTGCGCCGTCTTCACGAGGAGAGCCGCGCGCTCGCGCGGCGGGGCTTGAGGCGACGCCCGCTCGAGCCTCTCGGCGAGGGACAGGGCCTCGGCGAAACGCCGCCGCGTCATCGCGAGGTTGAGCAGCATCGGCAACGCGGGCCCCTCCGGGAATAGGCGCGAGGACTCCGCGAGGCTTTTCTCCGCGCCGGCCTCGTCCTTGAGCTCGAGCTGGATCCGCGCCTTCCGCGCGAGGCTCGCCGCCCGCTCCCGGGGAGCCCCCGACGGCTCGAGCCTCTCGGCGTAGGGCAAGGCCTCCGCGAACCGCCCCTGCGACAGCATGAGCTCGAGCAGCAGGGGAAGCGCGGGGCCCTCGGGGAAAAGGCTCATGGCGCGGCCGAGGCTTTTCTCCGCGCCCGCCTCGTCCTTCAGCTCGAGTTGGACGCGCGCCTTCTTCTCGAAGACCTCCGCGCGCTCGCGCGCCCCGGCGCGCGCGCTATTCTTGTCGAGCGTCTCGGCGTAGGCCAGCGCCTCCGCGTGCCGCCGCTGCGCGATCATGAGCTCGAGCAGCATCGGCAAGGCGGGGCCCTCGGGGAAGAGGCGCAAGGCCCGGCCGAGGCTTTTCTCCGCGCCGGCCTCGTCCTTGAGCTCGAGCTGGATCTGCGCCTTCCGCACGGCGAGGGCCGCGCGCTCGCGCGGCAGCGTCCGCGCGCCCGCCGTCTCGAGCTTCTCGACCCAGGCCAGGGCCTCGGCGAACCGCCGCCGCGTGGTCGCGAGATGCAGCAGCATGGGCAGGGCGGGGCCCTCGGGGAAGAGGGCGTGCGCCTCGGCGAGACTTTTCTCCGCCCCGGCCTCGTCCTCGAGCTCGAGCTGGATGCGCGCCTTCTGCGCGAGGATCGCCGCGCGCTCGCGCGGCGGCGCCTGAGCCGCGGCCCTCTCGAGGCTCTCGGCGTAGGGCAGGGCCTCCGCGAAGCGCCGCTGGGACATCGTCAAATTGAGCAGCATCGGCGAGGCGGGGCCCTCGGGGAGGAAGGCGAGAGCCCGCTTGAGGCTTGCCTCCGCGCCGGCCTCGTCCTTGAGCTCGAGCAGGATCCGGGCTTTCTTCTCGGCGGCCGCCGCGCGCTCGACGGGCGGCGCCCGCGAGAGCGCCTTCTCGAGGGTCTCGGCGTAGGGCAGGGCCTCGCCGTAGCGCCCCTGCGACAGCGCGAGATCGAGCATCATCGGCAAAGCGGGCCCCTCGGGGGCGAGGGCCAACGAACGCGCGAGGCTTTTCTCCGCCCCCGCCGCGTCCTTGAGCGCGAGCTCGATGCGCGCCTTCTGCGCGCAGGCCGCCGCGCGCTGGACCGCCGGCGCCTGCGCGCCCGCCTTCTCGAGCCGCTCGGCGTAGGGGAGCGCCTCGCCGAACCGCCCCCGCGAAGTCAGCAGGCGGAGCAAGCCCTGCAGCGCGGGGAGATCCTCGGGGAAATAGCCCAGCGCGGTCCGCAGGCTCTTCTCCGCGCCGGCCTCGTCTCCGAGCTCGAGGCGCATCTGCGCCGTCTGAACGGCGGCCGCCGCGCGCCGCCACGCCGGCGCCCCCGCGCCCGCCTTCTCGAGCCTCTCGGCGAAGGCCAGGGCCTCGGAGAATCTCCGCTGAGACGCCTTCAGCCGGAGCAGGGCCTCCAGCGCGTGGAGATCGCCGGGAAACGTCTCCAGCACCCGGCGCAGGCGCTCCTCGGCGCCCGCTTCGTCTCCGAGCTCCGCGCGGGCCTCGGCGACGCGGACCTCGGCGGAGGCGTACTCCACGCCCCCCCCGGCCGGGCGCATGCGCAGGCGGACCTCGTCGAGCGCCCACCAGTCGCGCTCCCGCGCGGCGAGCCAGGCCCGGGACGGATCGCCGATCTCCCAGGCGAGCTGGGCGAGCAGGCGGTAGGCGCTCGAATGCATCCACGAAGGCGCCTTCGGGACGGCCTCATGGAAGCGCTTGGCCAGCGCGGAGGCCTCCAGCAGGCGGCCCTGCTCCCGCCGGATTCCGAGAAGCTGGCTCAGCGCCTCGAGGTCGTCCGGGTTCGCGCTCAACGCGCGCCCGATCGCCTCCTCGGACATGTCGTCCGACGACGGCTCGCGGCCCGACGGCCCCGCCAGAAGGCGGATCGGCTCCTGCGGCCGGTCGAGGCGAAGGCGCGCCAGGTCCTGCAGGGCGTTGAGGTCCTCGGGATCGATGGCCAGGGCGCGCTTGTAGAGGAGCGCGGCCCGGGCGCGATCGCCGAGGTCCAGCCGCATCCGCGCGCAAAGACGGTAGGCGTCGGGGCGGTACCACCGGGGCGCCTTTTCGGCGACGGCCTGGGCTCGGTCGGCATGGGCGGCGGCCTCCTCCGGCCGGCCGCGCTTCGCCCTGACCATCAGCGCCAAGGAGTCGAGGTCGTCGGGGGCGAGGCGGAGCGCGCGCTCCAGGCTCTCCCGGGCCGCGGCGTGGTCGTCCAGGTCGCGGTGAATCTCCGCGAGGACGCGAAGCGCCTCCGCGCTCCCGGGCGCGGCGTCGACGGCGCGCGCCGCGTGGCGCAGGGCCTCGAGCGGACTTTCCCTCATGACCCGCGCCAGGCCCAGCGAGGCCTCGGCGTCGCGGGGGCGAAGGCTCAGCGCGCTCTCGTAATCGCGCTGGGCGGCCGCGGCGTCGCCCACCCGCGCGCGCAGCTCCGCGCCGGCGAGGAGGGCGTCGGCGCGCTGATCCGCCGAGCGCCCGGGCAGGGCCGCGAGGCGGACGGCGGCGTCGATGGCGGGCCAGGGCCGCTCGAGGCGCCGGAGCCGGAGAAGCTCGAGCAAGGCGTCGGGGTCGTCCGGCGCCAGGGCGTGGACCCCGCGCAGGGCCGCCTCGGCCCCCGCGTCCGAGGAAAGCTCGAGATGCGCCCGCGCCCGCGCGCGAAGCGCGGCGAGGCTTCCCCCCCGCGGCGAGCCCGCGCCCGCCTTCGCCAGGATCCTCTTCGCCGTTGTGCGGGCGCTCCCCGACGACGGGATCGCGTTTCGTACGGGCGCGGGCAGCGCCTGCCGCGAGACGACGAAGGCCGGAGCGTACGAGGCGAGCAGGCCCTGCAGCAGCCGGTCGTCGCCGCCGGTGACGGCGCGGCGGATCACCGCGAAAGGCTCCGCCCCCTCGTTGAGGCCCGCCTCGAGCTCCGCGAGCCAGGCGTCGTCCGAGGGCGAGTCCGAGAGGACGAGGACCCTCCGGGGGCCCGCGCCTTCGGCCGCCGCGGACACGGCCAGCGCCGAGACGAGGGCGAGGAGCCGGACGGGCGAGAGGCTCAAGGGGCGCGGACTTCGGAGGTGAGCGCCTCCGGGACGCCCTTGGGCTCGGGGCCGTTCGGGACGGAACGGACCTTCTCGACGAAGGCGCGGCCCAGGTAGCGCTCGACGGCGGTACGCGCGGCCTCGGCCAGCCGGCGCTGCGCGTCCTCGCCGATATAGACGGGGCGGACCCCCTCGGCCAGCATCGCGCGCTTGGCGTCCTCGTTGAGCTGGATGGTCTTGGCGCGCTCGACCCTTCCCGCCTCGCGGGAGGCCGCGATGATGAGGCTGCGGTGCTTTTCGGGAAGGCCCGCGAGGAACTTCTCGTTGACGTAGGTCATGCTCACGAGATAGGTCGAGCCCGGCAGGTTGAAGCGCTGAAGCCCCCGCTGGAGCGTCCCCACCTGGAAGTTGCGCCAGGTGACGACCGCGGCGTCCATCGCGCCGTCCTTCGTTCCGGGAACGATCTCGCGAACCTTGTGCCCGATCGGCACCGCCGAGGCGCCGAGGCTCCCGAGCCACTCCTCGTTGAACGCCGTCCCGTAGACCGCGACCTTGAGGCCCTTCAGGTCCTCGGGGCCCTTGAGCTCGCGCGACGCGGTGGCGACGCCGCTGGCGCCTCCGCTGTAGGTGAACGACAGGCCGACGAGACCGTGCGGCTTCAGCCCCTGCAGAAGCTCCGCGCCCAAAGGCCCCTCGAAGATGCCCTCCAGATGGCGATAATCGCGGAAGAGGTAGGGAGCCTCGAAGACGTGAAGCCTCGGGTCGAGCGAGCCCATGACGTCGCAAAAGGAGTGGCCCATCTCGAACTCGCCGCTGGCCACCTTGCCCGCGATCTCCGGGGCGCTCAGCCCCCCCGGCTGATCGCGGACCTCGGCGACGATGCGCACGCGGATCTCGCCGTTGCTGCCCGCCTCGACGGCGGTCTTGAAATTCTCAGCCGCCTCCTCGAAATAGTCGAGGTTTTCATGACCGAGAAGCCAGGTGATGTCGTGCTTCGGCTTGGCGGCGAAAGCGGGCCCCGCGAGCCCCGCGAGAAGAACGCTCACCATTGCGGCGACGGCTCGGCTCCGTGTCGACATTTTTTCCCCCGATTTCGATTCGCGAGTATAACAGGACATACCGGTCAATTCAAGAAGAGGCGCCGTCCGGATCCGCGCGCCGCGCGGGAAGCAGGAGCGTCACCGCCGGATCCGCCGTCATCAAGGCGGGCTCCAGGGCCCCGACCGTGGTTTCGAGCGGCTCGTACTCGAGCTGGCCCGAGCCCGCGAGCAGCCAGCAGGGCCGGTCCGCCGCCCACGAGCCCTGCAGCTCGCGGCACTGGTCCAGGCGCCGGGACTGCGAGGCGAAATTGTAGACCACCATCGGCAGGCGCGCGTCGACGCGGTCGAGGTCGTTGGTGTCGCGGATTTGCATCCCCAGTCGGCCGCCCTCGACGCGCCCGACGAGGCTCGGCAGGAAGTCGGAGATGGACACCGTCGGAATGATGCGGCAGGCGATGCCGCGCGCGGCGCAGTCCTGAACCAGCCGGTGCGCGAGGCGCCCGTAATAGTTGGGCTGGCCGCGGGTGGTGACCGCCCCCCGGGTCACGGACCGCATCGCCTTCATCGCGATGCGCGCGCAGGCGGTGGACTGGCCGTCGGTCCGGCGGAAGACGATCGTGCGCATGGGCACGCCGAACAGCCCCAGGAAATCGGCGACGGTCGTGTCGGAGAGATTGCTGTAGAACTCCTCGGAGCCGCGCAGCGCCCAGAGCGCCTCGATGCTGAGCTGATAAGGGTGGCGGTAGCCCAGGCCCATGATGACCAGCTCCTTGCCCTCGATCGGCGCGGGCGGCGGCGCCTGCGCGAGGACCCGGGCCACGAACCGGTAGAAGGCGCATCTCCGCGCCTGGGGCCCGTCCTGGGCGGCGGCCTCCGCGGCCGCGAACAGGTCGCGGCTTTCGTCGTAGCGCTTCTGCCGGCAGCGAAGGTAGCCGAGCCAGAATTCACCGATGCCGGCGGGCCAGGCCTCCCGCAACTGGGCTTCGGACGCCGCGTGATCGTCCAGCAGAAGGCAGAGGCGCAGGCGCTCCTGGCGTATGTCCAGATCCCCCGGCGCCAGCGCGTAGGCCGCCTCGATGTCGCGCCGGGC
>JAMPYD010000081.1 GCA_023700845.1 Elusimicrobiota bacterium
GCCGTGCCGGTGGGGCCGGCCCGCCCCGTTGCCGTCGCTGCGCCCCTGTCTTACGCCGCCAAGACCGGCCCGCCCGCCGCCGCGGCGCCGTCCGCGCTCGCCCGCTCCCTGTCCGCCGCCGCCGCTCCCGAGAAGGCCGACGACGCCGCCCGGATGTTCGACGGCGCGTCCGCCAAGGCCTCCGCCGGCGGCTCCGTGACGGCGTCCTCGGGCGGCTTCGGCCGCTCGCTCAAGAAGGGCCTGGCGATCCTGGCGCTGTCGATGGGCCTGCTCGGCGCCCAGCACCAGGCCGCGGCCCAGAACGTTCCCGCGCCGGCGCCCCAGCAGACCGTCCAGGCGCAGCAGGCGGCTCCGGCTCCCGCGGCGGCCCCGGCCGAAAACGTCCGCGTCGTCCTGCCCCGCCCGCTCGAGGCGACGGCCTCCGTCGACCGCCAGGGCGTCACGGTCGGCGAGCGCATCAACCTCTCGATCACCTTGCGCAACACGTCGGACAAGCCCGTCACCCTTCACACTCTGCGTTCCTCCGTGCAGGAGGCCCTGCCCTCGGATCTCGAGCTCCAGGGCAAGGGCGCCGAGGCCCCGCTGGTCCTGGCTCCCGGCGAGAGCAAGACCGTCGTCTACGAGGCCATTCCTTTCGGGTCGGGAACGCTTACTTTAGAGGGCGGCATCGCGGTCGTCGCCGTCGGCGAGACCGCCGTCTACCCCGAGGGCATCGAGATCGTCCTGCCCAAGACCGAGATCAAGGTCGCGACCGTGCTCACGCCGGACTGGAAGGACAAGGGCCTGCGCGACATCGTCGGCGTCAAGCGCGCCAACGGCCCGGACTGGATGTGGCTCGCCGCGATTCCCCTGGGCATCCTGCTCTTCGTCGGCGTGCACCGCCTCGTCGCGGCGCGCCGCCTGTACCCGAAGCTCGACGCCAAGCGCCTGTCGCTCGTCGCCGTCGCCGAGACCGAGCTGGCGCGGCTGAAGGCCGAGTCCGCCGAGCTCGACGCCGCCTCCTTTTATGCCCGCTACCAGGACCTGCTGACGGGCTTCCTCGTGGACTTCGCCGGCCTGCCCAAGGCGGCCCGCGACGCGCGCACGCTCGAGCGCGACCTGCGCAAATCCTTCTACGACGACGGGCAGGCGTCCGTCGCCTCCCGCCTGGCGGCGCAGGCCGAGGCCGCCCGCTTCGCCGGCAGCGAGGCCGATCCGGCCGAACGCCTGCGCATGATCGAGCGCCTGCGGGCCCTGATCGAGAGCGTCGCGGGCAAGGCGGGCAAGCCGTCCGCCAAGGGCGTCGGCGCGCTCGGCATGCTGGCCCTTCTGCCCGGCGCGGCCGGCCTGACCTTCGGCTCCCCCTGGGTCCTGCTCCTGCTGGTCCCGTATGTCGGCTACCTCGTGTGGTCGTGGCGCAACCGCGCCCGGGGCGCGCGCTTCGCGGTCTCCTCCTCCGCGCAGACCCCCGCCAAGCGCACCTTGCGCGAGCGCCTCGCCGGCCTTCCCAAGATCCTCCGCCTGGCCGCGGTGGGCCTCATCATCGTCGCCCTCGCGCGGCCGATGATCGGCACCGAGCGCACCGAGACCTTCATCCCCTCGACCGACACGATGGTGTCCATCGACCTGTCCGGCTCGATGAGCGGCGACAAGCTCCAGGGCGTGCGCGACGCGGTGAAGGGCTACGTCGAGGAGCAGCGCCGCGGCACGGAGAACCGCGTCGGCATGGTCACGTTCTCCGACCAGTCCTATCTCGACGTCAAGCTGACGACCGACTACGACGCGCTGATCGCGCATCTCAAGGAGCTGGAGACGACGGGCTCGACGGCCATCGGAAAGTCGATGCTGACGGCGATCGCGCACTTCCTCGAGCTCAACGCGCTCGAGCTCGACGGCAAGAAGGACCCCCGCGCCGCCGAGGTCCAGCGCCTGCTCAAGGACTCCGGCCTGCCCGCGGCGCTGGCGTACGCGAAGCAGCACCCCGACCTGCTCAAGACGATCCTGCAGCCCGAGCGCGCCAAGATCGTCGTCCTCTTCACGGACGGCGACTCCAACTCCGGCATCGATCCCCAGGCCGCCGCCTCGATCGCGGCTTCCCTCGGCATCAAGGTCTACGGCGTGGGCATCGCCGGACCGAACGAGTCCTTCAACGAGGCGACCCTGCGCGGCGTGGCGGAGAAGACGGGCGCGAAGTTCTACCGCGCCGGCGACGCGAACGCGATGCGCGAGGTCCTGCTCGAGATCTCCCGCCTCGAGAAGAGCCCGGCGAAGATCGTCTCCGCCGTCTCGGTCAAGGACTACACGAGCCTGCTGGCGCTTCTCGCCTTCCTGCTGATCGGCGCCGAGCTCACGCTCGCCAACACGCGCCTGCGCACCCTTTACGGCATGGCCTTCGTGATGGCGCTCAACGCCGGGCCGATGGACCTGGCCAAGACCTTCCAGAGCGTCCCCGCCTCGGTCGCGATGACCATGGCGCAAGCGGAGGCGCCGAAGTCGCCGACCTCCGCGGTCCCGGCCGAGG
The DNA here is from genome assembly GCA_023700845.1 of Elusimicrobiota bacterium. Taxonomy (GTDB): domain Bacteria; phylum Elusimicrobiota; class Elusimicrobia; order UBA1565; family UBA9628; genus GWA2-66-18. Next base: position 2,501 of record JAMPYD010000081.1, read on the forward strand.
TCATCGAGGGCAACAAGCTCTACAACCAGGGCCGCTTCGCCGAGGCGCTCAAGAAGTACGGCGAGGCCGTCGAGCGCCACCCCGACGTCCCCGAGATCTACTTCAACATGGCCGACGCCTATCTGCGCCTCGGCGAGAACGCGAAGGCCGACGCCGCCTGGGCGAAGTACCTCTCCCTGACGCCGGACCCGAAGAAGCAGTCGCAGACCTTGTTCAACCTGGCGAACTCGGCGCTGATGGCCGAGGACGCCGAGAAGGCGATCGAGCTCTACAAGGAAGCCCTGCGCCGCGACGCGACCAACATGGACGCGAAGTGGAACCTGGAGGCTCTCAAGCAGCAGCAGAAGGAGCAGCAGGACAAGCAGAAGGATTCGAAGGACTCCAAGAAGGGCAAGCCCGGCAAGCAGAAGGGCAAGCCCGGCGACGGCAAGCCGGGCGACGGCAAACCCGGAGACGGCAAGCCCGGGGACGGCAAGCCCGGAGACGGTAAGCCCGGCGACGGCAAGCCCGGAGACGGCAAGCCCGGAGACGGGAAGCCCGCGGACGGCAAGCCGAAGGATCCGAAGGAAGGCGCCGACGAGCTCGGCAAGGAGCTCGGCAAGCAGGAAGGCGCCGAGAAGGGCGAGGCGCGCAAGGGCATGACCCGCAAGGGCTCGGGCGTGTGGGGCATCGGCGCCCTGCCGCTCGCCTTCGCCGGCCAGGGCCTCGTGTTCTCCTCCTCCGTGTTCCTGTGGGTCGTCGGCATCGGCCTGCCGGTCGCGATCCTGCTCGTCGCCTGGGGCATGAAGAAGCGCATGGACGCGGCCAAGCGCCTCAGCCCCGGCACCGCGCCGAAGACCTTCTCCTCCTGGTGGGGGGCGCGGCGCTTCCTCGGCAAGTCGGCGCTGGCGCTGGCCGCCGCGGGCCTGATCGGCCTGGCCGCCGGCGATCCCCGCGGCGGCATGGTCGACGAGCGCGTCAACTTCGGCGGCAAGGACATCGTCGTCACCGTCGACGGCTCCCACAGCATGGTCTACGCCGAGGACGGGCGCATGGAGCGCACGCAGAAGGAGCTCAACGACTTCATCACCCGCCTCCAGGGGACCGACCGCGTCGGCCTCGTCGTTTTCGCGGGCAAGTCCCGCACGGCGTCGCCGATCTCCATCGACTACGGCAACTTCGAGTTCAAGATCAACCGTCTCGACGTCGAGGCCCGGGGCATCGGCGAGGGCTCGGACCTGGCCGCGGCGATCAAGTACTCGGCCGCCCATTTCGAGACGGCCAAGAAGCTCGGCGACCGCCAGCGCATCCTGATCATCATCTCCGACGGCGACGTCCCCGACGCGGAGATCGCGGCGGCGATCGCGGCCGCCTCGGAGCACGGCGTCACCGTGTACGCGATCGGCGTCGGCGATCCCGCCGGCACGAAGATCAAGATGCCGACGGCCGACGGGACGGGCACGGAGTACCTGATCGACGCCAAGACCGGGGCGCCGGCGATCACGCGCCTCAACGAGGCCCCGCTGCGCCAGCTCGCCGAGCGCACCGGCGGCGCCTACTTCCGCTCCGGCGAAAAAACGTCCATCGACGACATTCTCAAGGAGGTCTCCCGCCTCGAGAAGGGCCAGAAGGGCGACATGATCAAGTCCCCGAGCCCGGTCGGCGTGTACCTGCTCTGGCCCGCCCTGCTGATGCTGATCCTCGATCTGATCCTCCCCGGTCGCTCCCTTCTGCGGCGCGGCCAGGGGAATAAGACCGAGGCCAAGCCCAAGACGAAAGGCCCCGGCGCCGCCGGCCTTCTCGGCGCGGCCCTGATCCCGCTCGGCGCCTGGCCCCAGATCCTGCCCTTCGCCGCGCTGGCGACCCTCGTCGCCGCCTACATCGCCGCCGACTCGTGGAGCGGCGGGAAGATCACGCGGAGCGCGCGCGAGTGGTGGCAGAGCCGCCGCGGCTTCGTCGAGAAAGGCGTCTCCGCCGACCTGATCCACCTCTACGACCTGCGCGAGGTCGACGAGCGCCGCCTGAGCTCCTTCGTCAAGGCCTGGCAGAACGCGAAGGAATCCCAGCGCGAGACATTGATCGCGGCGGCGTCAGCCGACGCGGCGTTGTGGCGGGAGAAGCTTACCGCCGTCTACCTCTCCGGCGCGGCGCCCGAGACGCTCGAGAAGGTCCTGACCGCCCTGCGCCGCACCGCCCGCCTCCGCCTGGAGCCGCTGGCGCCGGTCGCGGAGCGAATGGCCGCGCGCAAGGCGCAGATCTCCTGGATGGCGCATACCGACGCCGAGGCCCGCCTCGCCGCGCTGTCCGCCGTCGCCGCCGGCGTTCCCGTCGCGTTCGAGGTCCCGAAGGCGCCCGCGAAGGCCGCGGGCCTCTGGGCGCGCCTGAAGCGGGGGGTCTCCGTCGGCGTGCTCGCCGTGATGATCGCGCTCACCGGCGCCTCCGCGGTCGGCACGATGAATTTCCGCGTCGAGCAGCGCGCGGCGGCCGAGACGGCGATGAGGCTGTTCTTCGCCGAGGACCTGTTCGTGTTCTCCGACCGCTACGTCGACGCGCGCATCGCCGAGCAGGTCCTCCCGGCCCTCAAGCGCTGGCACGAGTCGCCGAAGACCGCGGGCGCGGACTTCGAGCGCGCGCTGATCATCCTGCGCGAGTCGCCGGACCCCAAGGCCGACAACCTCCTGGTCGCGATCTTCCGCCACTCCGGCGTCCTGCCCCTGAACCAGCAGGCCGAGAACACCTTGCTGCGCGCGCTCATCGAGCGCGAGAGCGACCTGCTGTGGAACTCGATGGACGCGCTGATCGCCTCGTCGCGCGGCGACGCGGCCTCGGCCCGGATGCTCGTCAAGCTCGTGATCCTCGGCGTCGAGGTCGGCAACGAGAATACCCTCGCCCAGCTTTTCCGCGTGCTCAAGAGCCCCAACAAGCAGGTCCAGCAGCAGGCCGCGGGCGCGCTGTACGCGCACCTCTCGAGGGACGGCGGCGCCAAGTTCTACGCGGGCCTGACCTCGGTCCAGGCCAAGCACGCGGCCGATCCGATGCTGCAGATGTGGACGGCGAGCTTCGCGCTGCGCCGCCTGACCGAGCCGGCCGCCGCCGAGGCCGACCTCGTCGCGGCGAAGTCCTTCCTCGACAAGGCCCTCGTCAACGCGCGCGCGATCGACGCGCTGCGCCTGGAGATCTACAAGCAGACGCCTCCCGACCAGGAGGTGCAGGCCCCGCCGTCCATGGTCGCCATGCTCGCCAACCTCGCCTCCACGATGCAGGGCGACGGCGGCGCGCCCGCGCCGCTGGCCGGCGCGGCGCGCTACCTCGTGACCAAGGCGACGACCGAGCTCATCAAGGACGCGGAGAAGGCGATCCCCGGCCTGCACGACCGCCTGATCAGGGAAGGCGTCGTCCTGCCCGACACCCAGAACTCGTACGGCGGGGGGGAGTACGAGGACTACGGCCACGGGGGCTACTTCGGCGGGCGCTACGGCGGCTATTCGGGCACGAGCCAGAACTACCGCGAGGTGTACAAGCTCGCCCACCTGCGCGCGCTGGCGGCCATCCTCGAGGAGTCGGGCGGGCCGGCCGCCAAGGCGCCGACGAAGGAGAACGCCGCCGTGCGCGAGCTTCTCGAGCGCTCCGGCACGGTTCTCGAGCAGGGGCTCGAGGCGGGCGCGAAGGCCGGCATGATGGAGGGCGGCACCGCCCCCGAGATCGCCGCCGAGCAGCTCTACCCCACGCTGAAGGCGGGCGACGCGGCCTTCGCGAACCACAATTTCCTGCGCGCCCTGCGCGAGGCGGGCCTGGCCCCGGCGTCCGGCGACCTGTCGAGCCAGCTCGCCTATCCCGAGGCGCTCGACGCCGGACAGCTCGTCAAGCTGCGCGAGCTCCTGCTCTCCGTCGCCCGCTCCGGAAACGGTTGGGAGTACGATGGCAAGCCCCGGGCGCTGACCTGGTCGGAGAAGCTCTACCTCGCCGGCGCGCTCGAGACGCTCGACGCGGCCCAGCGCAAGCACTACCCGGCCGAGGCCGCCGGCGCGCCGATCGACGACGCGTCCCTCGCCCTGGCGCGCCTGTCGCGCGAGCTCGCCGCGAGCGCCAACGCCGCGACCGCCGCCTCCGTCGAGGCGCGCCTGTTCGCCCTCGCCGCCAAGGGCCCGGTGAACGCCGAGGACGCGGCCGCCTTGCTGGCCCAGGTCTTCACGGCTCTCAAGGGAGCGCCGCAGGAGGCCGCCGCGATCGACGCCCTGGCCGCCGCGCTCAAGTCCCCGAACGGCGCGGCCTTCCAGGCCGCCGCGCTCAAGCGCGCCGTGGACGGCCTGCACGCCGTCGCCGAGAGGGCCGAGGCCGCGACCGCCGGCCTCAAGGCCAAGCTCGCGGCCGCCGGCGTGCGCGAGAGCGACAGCGCGTGGCGCCCCGACGTCAAGCTGCGCCACTTCCGGATCGTCGGCGAGAGCCTGACGGGCGCCGACGCCAAGGAGCTCGCCCGCTACGCGAACCTGGCGGCCCTCGCGGGCGCCCCGGCGGGCGACACGGCGGGGGAGCTCGCCGCCGACGAGGCCAACGTGGTCCTGCTCGCCGGCTACCGCCTCTTCCCCGGCTCGGAGTTCAACGAGGCCCTGCGCGCCGCGAAGCTGATGCCGGGGGCCGGCAACACGTTGTCCGACTACCGCCAGAGCTACACCCGCCAGGAGCTCGAGGCGGTCCGGGGCTGGCTCGCGGGCGTGGCCAAGGCCAACGCCGGGCTCGGCAAGGACGCCCGCGAGCTGAGCCTGCGCGAGAAGGTCTACCTCGCCAAAGCCCTCGACCGCGTCGACGCGATCCTGACCGCCCGCTTCGGCGTTCCGGCGGCCCCGGCCGCGGCGGCCTTGCTCGGCTCGGTGAGCCGCCCCGGCCAGGAAGCCCTCGGCCTGGCGCGCCTCTCCCTCGAGCTCGAGAAGCGCAAGGGCGACGCCGCCTTCGCCTTGAAGGCCCAGGAGGCGATGTTCGCGATCCTGGCCTCCCGCCCCGGCGACGCCGCCGAGGCGGCGGAGATCCTCGGCTCGATCCGGACCGCGGTGAAGGGCACCGCCTCCGAGGAGGCCGAGCTCGCCGCCTTGGTCCAGGCGCTCAAGACGCCGCGC
>JAMPYD010000082.1 GCA_023700845.1 Elusimicrobiota bacterium
CATCCTCTCCCGCCTATGACCGCGATTTCCGTCGTCGTTCCCGCGCGCAACGCGGGCGTGAAGGCGAGCACCGCGCCTCTGCTGACCTTCCTGGACGCCGACGACCTCCTGGTGCGGGGCGCGCTCGCGTCCCGCCGCGATCATCTGGCCGCCAACCCCGGGGACATCGCCGTCGGCGGCCTGCCGTCCCGCCTCATCGACGAGCGCGGCCGGACAGTCGCCGAGGTGTTCGAGCGCATGGCCTCCCGGCTCTCTTTCCCTTTCAGGTTGAACGACGCGTTCTACCGTGGGGGGAACTTCTTCCCGGTGTCGTGCGCCCTGTATCTGTACCGGCGCGAGGCGTTCGAGCGCGCCGGGCTTTACGACGAAACTTTGCCGGCCGCGCCCGACTGCGACTTCCATTACCGCCTCCTGAAGTCCGCCGAGATTCCGATCCTGAGGGTCCCCGTCTTCGATCGCCGCCTCCACGGCGCCAACCTGTCCTTGACGGGCGCGGGGGCCAAGGCGCCGGCGTTCCGCCCCGAGATCGTCGCGGCGGTGCGCGCGGTCAACCGGCGCCACGGCTACGACCCGAAGGAGATCACGCCGTGGGAGGCGGAGTACCTATGAGGGACGGAGCCGTCCTGATCACCGGCGGCGGAAGCGGCATCGGCGCGGCCTGCGCCGCGGAGTTCCTCCGCCGGGGGCGGAATGTCGTCGTCGTCGGGCGGCGGGCGGGCCGCCTGAAGGCCGTGAAGGGCGCGCTGGCGCTCGCCGGCGACGTCGGCGACGAGGGCTTCGCGCGCCGGGCCTTCGCGGCCGCGCGCCGGCGCTTCGGCTCGGTCGACGTCCTCGTCAACAACGCGGCGCACCTGGTGAAGAAAAGCTTCGTCGACACCACGGCCGCGGAGTGGGACGAGGTCATGCGCACGAACCTGCGCGGGCCCTTCCTGTTCAGCCGGGAGTTCCTCCGGGCCGCGAAGCCGGGAGGCGCGATCGTCAACATCGGCTCCCTCGGCGGGATTCAGGGAACCGAGAAGTTCCCCGGCCTCTCGGCGTACACGGTCAGCAAGTACGGGATCAGCGGGCTGACGGCGGCGCTCGCCGTCGAGGCGCGAGCGCTCGGAGTCGCGGTGTTCTGCGCGGCCCCGGGCGCCGTGGACACGGCGATGCTGCGCAAGGCGGCGCCGGGATTGAAGGCCGGAGCCGTTCCGGCGGACGTCGCCCTCGTCGTGGCCGACCTCGCCGGCTCCGCCCGGCCCGACCTCCTGTCGGGCGCCGTCATCCCCCTGGACACCAACCGATGAGCGCGAAAGCCTTCGTCACGCGCCGGATGACCTTCTCCGCGGGCCACCGCCTGCACAACGACGCGCTGAGCGCCGAGGAGAACCGCCTCCTCTACGGCAAGTGCAGCAACCCCAACGGCCACGGCCACAACTTCACCGTGGAGGTCACGGTGGCGGGGGACATCGACCCGCGCACCGGGATGGTGTTCAACCTGCGCGACCTCAAGAAGGTCATGACCGAGGTCGTCGAGGACGGGCTCGACCACAAGAACCTGAACCTCGACGTCCCCGCGTTCAAGGGCGTGATCCCGACGGCGGAGAACATCGCCGTCGTGCTCTGGGGCCTGCTGGCGGGGCGCCTGCCGCCGGGCGCGCTTCACGAGGTGCGCCTCGTCGAGACCGAGAACAACTTCGTGTCCTACCGCGGCGGCTAGAGCCGCCCGTGGCGGACGATGGCGACGAGCAGCCAGAACGCCATCACCGCGGAGAGCGTGAAGCCGGCGAGCCCCAGGACGGGAATGCCCCGCCAGTACGGCGGCAGGCCCGCGTGCACGAGCAGGGCCGAGCCGATGACGAGCGCGCCGAGCAGCAGCGCGTAGGAGAGGCGGTTGCTCGCCTGGTCGAGCTCGGAGAGGACCGGCTCGAGGCCCTTGTGCTCGAACTCGATGAGCAGGCGCCCGCGGCGGGCCTGGCGGATGAGCTCGCGCAGCTCGGCGGGGGCGGACGCCAGCAGGTCCACGGTCTCGCGCCCGGCCTCCGCCAGGCGCTCGGCGAAGCGGCCGGGCGAGGAGCGCTCCTCCTGCACGCGGCGCACGAACGGCGTGCAGGCCGAGATCGCGTCGAAGCGCGGGTCCAGGCGCAGCGCGAGGCTCTCCAGCTCGGTCAGCGCCTTGACCATCAGGAAGAGCTCGGGCGGGACGCGGACGCCGTGGCGGGACGTGGCCTGGAAGAGCTGGTCGAGCATGCGCCCCAGGCGCCACTCCGCGAGCGGGCGGTAGGCGTACTGGTCCATCAGCTCGGCCATGTCGTCCTCGAACACGCGCGGGTCGGGCTCCTCGTCGTACTCGGCGAGCGAGAGCAGGGCGCGGCCCAGGAGCGCCTCGTCGCGCTCGGAGACGGCGAAGAAGACGTCGGCCAGCGCCTCGCGCGTCGCGCGGTCGAGCCGCCCGGCCATGCCGAAGTCGACGTAGGCGATCACGTGGTCCGGCTGGAAGAACAGGTTGCCCGGGTGCGGGTCGGCGTGGAAGAAGCCGTGGACGAAGATCATCGCGAGGTACTGCCGGCCCAGGTTCTCGGCGAGCAGGCGCGGGTCGAGACCGGCCTTCGCGATCGCCGCGTCGTCGTCGGCCTTGATCCCGTCGAGGCGCTCGAGCGTCAGCACGCGCGCCGAGCTCAGGGCGCGGTGGACCTCGGGGACGCGGACCGTGGGGTCGTCCGCGAACTGGCGGGCGAAGCGCTCGGTGTGCGCGGCCTCGAGGGCGAAGTCCATCTCCCGGTCGAGCGAGCGGGAGATCTCGGAGATCACCTCGGTCGGCTTGCGCCGCCGCCACTCGGGCGAGTGCTTCTCGGCGAGCTCCGCGAGGCGGGCCATGATCTCGAGGTCGACGGCGACTACGCGGCGGATGTCGGGGCGCTCGATCTTCACGACGACCTCGCGCCCGTCCTTCAGGCGGGCGGCGTGGATCTGCGCGATCGAGGCCGCCGCGAGCGGGCGGTCGTCGAAGCGCGCGAAGAGCCGGGAGACCGGGCGGCCGAGGTCCGCCTCGACGATGCGCCGTGCCTCCTCCGCGGGAAACGGCGGGACGCTGTCCTGGAGCTTGGACAGCTCGCGCAGGTACTCGGCGGAGAGCAGGTCGGCGCGCGTGGACAGGTACTGCCCGGCCTTGACGAAGGTCGGGCCGAGGTCCTGCAGGGCCAGGCGCACGCGCTCGGGGCGGTCGGCCGCCTCCACCGGGGGATGGCGCATCACGCCGCGCAGGCCCGACTCGAGATGCGCGTCGAGGCGCAACATATGCAGGAGGTCGCCGAAGCCGTGCTTGGCGAGGACCGCGGCCACCTCGCGATAGCGGTTCAGGTGGCGGTACGTCCGCCCCAGGACCTGCAGGCCGCCCATGGCTCCTCCCGCGCTATTCGACTTTGACGCTCCGGCCGGCGTGGACGCGCGCGCGCGCCAAGGTCACGCGCAGGATGCCGTTGCGATAGGAGGCCTTCGCCGAGGAGGGCTTGACCTCGTCGGGCAGGCGCACGCGGCGCAGGAATTCCCCGCGGGGCAGCTCGCGCCGTCCGGCCTCGGGGGCGCGCCCCGGCTCGGGGCGGCGGCCGCTGACGGTGAGGACGGTCTCGGTGACGTTGACGCGGATGTCGGCCTTGTCCACGCCGGGAAGGGCGATGGAGACGGCGAACTCGCGCGAGTTCTCCTCCACGTCGGCCTCGGGGACCCACAGGGCCGTCCGGGCCGGGGCGACGTCGGCCATGCGCGACATCAGCATGCGGCGGGCGGGGTACCAGCCTCCGGCCACGGCCTGCTCCACGCCCTCCAGGATGTCGTGAACCGGCTCCCATTTCGTGGTCATGGCTTCCTCCTCGTCCCGTTTATGGTTCGGCGCAACGAAACGGCCCGGCTCCAGAAGCGGACGTCGTCGCGTCCGAGCTTTTTGACGGCGTACATCGCGCGGTCGGCCTTGGCGAGCAGGCGCTCGGCGCTGGGCCGGCCTTCGATCATGCAGCCGCCGATGCTGGCCGAGGTCGTGATCCGGCGGCCGTGCAAAGTGAACGGGCGCCGCATGATGCGCAGGATCTTTCGGGCGACGCGGTCGGCGTCGGCGCGCCCGGAGACGGGATTGAGCAGGACGGCGAACTCGTCGCCCGCCCAGCGGGCCACGACGTCGGTGCGCCGCACGCAGCCGCGCAGGCGCGCCGCCACCGCGACGAGGAACGCGTCGCCCGCGGCGTGGCCCCAGCGGTCGTTGATGTCCTTGAAATGGTCGAGGTCGAGGAAGAGGACGCCCAGCTGATCGCGGCGGGGACGCCCCGCGAGCGCGCGGCGGAGCTGCTCGTGGAAGAGGCGCCGGTTGGGCAGGCCCGTCAGCGGGTCGTACTGGGCGAGATGCTTGAGGCGCTCCTCGTTGAGCCGCGGGCTCGTGATGTCCCGGGAGATGCCGATGTAGCAGCGCGTGTGCCCCCAGGCGTCGGTGATCGCGCTGATCGTCAGCCACTCCAGGTAGATCTCGCCGCCCTTGCGGCGGTTCCAGATCTCGCCCTGCCAGCAGCCGGACCGCGTGATGTCGCGCCACATCCGGGCGAAGAACGCGCGGTCGTGCTTGCCGGAGTGGAGGATGCGGGGATTGCGGCCGATGAGCTCGGAGCGCGGATGGCCGGTAACGGCGCAGAAGGCGTCGTTGGCGGCCATGATCGTCCCGTGCGGGTCGGTGATCACGACCCCGTCGTGCATGGATTGGATGACCTGCCATGCCGTGATGGACAGCGCCGGCTCGCTCGACCTGGCCATAATGTTTGGACGTGCAATGGTCCGGCCAAGAGGCCCGGACGCAACGAACGAGGCCGCAGGCTTTCGCCGCGCCTCGTTCGTTCTCCCGAGCTTTGTTCCCGGGGAGCGGCACCGGTCGTCGCGCTTCCGCGCGTCCGGCCTCGCTTTCCCCGGAGGGGGTTGCGGGTTATCCCGGCCTCCGCATAAGGGAGGTGCAATGGAATGGCCAGGGGTCCGAGACAAATCGTTGCACCACGGCCGATGACGGCGGAGGGCCTATGCCGCGCTTCGAGACCATCGAGTTCGGACGACGCCGGGAAGATCGCCAGGCGGTGCGCTTCGTGTGGACCGCCGCCGGCCGCGTGCGCCGCCTGACCGCCCAGACCGAGTCCTGCCGGGCGGCCTCCCGCATCCTCGAGGCCCTCGCCCGCTTCGAGCCCGCCCCGCGCCCCGTCTCCCTGCTTCTCAAATAGCGCCTAGGGCGCCTGGGGGAGGGTGAAGGAGAAGGTCGAGCCTTGGCCGAGCTCGCTGTCGACCCAGAGCTCCCCGCGGTGCTGGGCGACGAGCTCGCGCGCGATCGCCAGGCCGAGGCCCACGCCCTCGCGCCGCTCGGCCTGGCCCTGGGTGAAGCGCTCGAACAGGCGCGCGCGGTCCTGCGGCGCGATCCCGCAGCCGGTGTCCCGGACCCGGACGACGACCGTCCCGGGGCGCTCGTCGCCGCCGGGCGAGGCCGCGAGCGTCACGCGCCCGCCCGCGGGCGTGAACTTGATCGCGTTGGAGGCCAGGTTGTTGAGGACCTGGAGGACGCGGCGCCGGTCGGCGAGCACCTGCGGCAGGCCCTTGCCGGCGGGGTCCGGCTCGACCTCGAGGACGACCTTCTTGGAGCGCGCCCAGGGCATGAGGACCTGGGCGCATTCGCGCAGCAGCGGCTCGAGCGGGGTCTTCTCCGGGTGCACCGTCATGCGCCCCGAGCTGACCTTGGAGAAGTCGAGCAGCTCGTCGATCATCTGCCGGAGGGTGCCGCTGTTGCGCACGCAGATGTCGAGGAAGTCGGCCTCCTCGCCCTTCAGCTTCGGCCGCAGGTGGTCGTTGAGCACCTCGAGCGCCGAGCAGATCGAGGTCAGCGGCGCCTTGAGGTCGTGCGTGATGTTGGCGATGAACTCCTCCTGCATCTTCTGCGTCTCGCGGAACTTCGCCGCGTGCGGGAGCACCGCGTAGGTGCCCACGACCCGGCCGCGCTCGTCGTGCACCACGGCCACGGACTGGCGGAAGGCGCTCATCGCGTCGGCGCCGCCGGCGTGCGAGACCTCCTCGGACACCGGGCGGTTCTCCGGGATGACGAGCTCCTTGGCCAGGACGACGAACTTGTCGGAGCCGTCGACGCCCTCGAGCCCCTCGAGGATCTTCTTGCCCGCCACGGCCGAGAAGGGGTGGCCGACGATCTCCTCGGCGGCCGGGTCCATCATCAGCACGCGCCCCTCCTGGTCGACGATCACCTTGCCCTGGGCGACGGTGGTCAGCACGCTCTCGGCGCGCACCCGCTCGTTGACGACCGTCTGCTTCTCGAGCAGGAGCTTGTGCGACGCCTCGGAGGTGTGGCGGGCCAGGGCCGCCTCGACGTGCCGGAGCGCCTCGGCGTAGATCTCCGCGCGCTCCTTGGGGTCGGCGACGGCCTTGTCCACCAAGGTCTTGATGAAGGAGCCGAACCCGAGCGCGGGCTTGGGCGCCGGCTCCGGCGGCGGGGCCTTCGGCGCGGGGGCCGGCGCCGGCGCGAGGGGGGAGGCGGGCAAGGTCACGCGCCGCGCCTTCATGAACTCCTCGACGTTGGCGGAGACGTGGCGCACGCCCCGCTCCTTCAGGAAGTCCTCGGCGTTGGTCTGGTAGGCGCGGTTGGGGGCCGTCGACGCCAGCTCGCACAGCGCCGACAGCTCGTAGAGGCGGCACTCGGGGCGGAAGGTGACGCTGTGCAGGGCGTGGGCGCGGAAGGCGATGGCGAGCAGCTCGTAGGCCTGCGCCGTGTCGGCCGCGACCTGGCCGTTGACCAGCCAGCGCCCGGCGACGAGGGCGAACCCGATCTCGGGCCAGCCGCTCTCGGAGAAGATCTCGTGCAGCAGCTGCCAGGATTCGCGCTGGGACGAGGCGGGCACGGGATGCCCCGCGCTGTACAGCGAGACGAGCTTCACGGTCTGCCCGAAGGATTTCAGGAAATCCCGGCACAGCTCCATGACTCGCGGCGAGACGGGCGTCGTTTGGTCGTTCATACGGCCTCCCCCAGCAGCGCGTAGCCCTGCCTGACGAGCGGGTCGCCTTCCCTCAAGCGGCGCGCGTGGCCCAGCAGCTCGAGGGCCTTGGCGCGCAGGCCCTTGCGGTCGAGCAGCATGGCGATGTCGCAGTAGACCTGGACGTTGGACGGATGCAGGCGCAAGGCGTGCTCGAGCTCGGTCAGGGCCTCGGGATAGCGGCCGCGCTCGGCGAGGGACTCGGCCAGGTCGAGCAGGGCCGGCAGCAGCGGCGGCCTCGCCTCGACGGCGGCCCGCACGGCGGGGTCGTCGGGATCGTAGCCGAGCACCCGCCAGCGCTCGATCCGGCATTCGACGTTCTCGCCGTCGAGCTCGACGGCGAGCAGGGCCTCGCGCGCGCGCCGCTCCGGGTCGCTCTTCACGCCGCGGCGCAGGGCGGCGGCCATGGCGAGATGGGCGGCGGCGAGCTCCGGCGAGAGGCGCAGGGCCAGCTCGGCGTAGTCGTAGGCGAGGTCGTACAGGCTCTGGAACTCGATGACGCGCAGCTCATGGCGCAGGCCGGTGCACG